>JANYCP010000231.1 GCA_025360265.1 Gemmatimonadota bacterium | reverse complement strand
GTGCGATAGCTGCGCCCGACAGGGGACATCGCGGCGACTTCAGCCGGTGGATCGTGCCGACCTCGTGGCGCTTCTCGATCCGGGTGGCGAATTGCCGCTGCTGGATGCCCGTCAGGGCGCAGCGCATCGCCGGTTGCTGGTGCGGTGGGTCCGGGAGCACCTGGGGGATGGGCCGATGCCGGCGTTGGAGGCATGGGGCAAGGGGCATGCGGCATGGGGTGGGGAGGATCGATCGCCGGACTAACATCCCCACGCCCCACGCCCCATGCTCCACACCCCACTACCTTCCCATTGCAGGTTCCGCGACACCCGGAGGTTGGTTCGATCCACAAATCGTCAGCAGCCTGAAGGAGCGTCTATGCACCGGTTCGTCCGGTGGGGACTCGGCCTGCTGCTCGGAGGGGTTGTGGCGCTTCCTGCTGCCGCCCAGCGATCGCCAACCAGACCGGCCATCGCACTCGAAGAGCCCCGGGCCAACCCCACCTACCCGGTGGCGCTGGTACCATTTGCCGTTGCACCGGAAATCTGTCGGCAGGGGCATGTCCCCCATGTGTCGTTGCGGGTTTCCAACTCGCTGTCCCAGACGGTGGCAGTACTTCGCCTTCGTGACCGTCCCACCGTGGTCCTGGACAGCATTCCGCTGAAATGTGGCGAGTATCTGGCGGTCTGGGACGGAACAGTCAGCAACGGCACGAGGGCGGCGTCACCCGGACTGTACTTCTTCTACCTCAAGGTAGATGACTTCGGTCCGACAAAAAAACTGCTATTTACCGCACCCTGAGGGATGCCCCGGCGTCCCTCACTGCGTTAATGGCAGTCGCGCCGTGGCCCCAGCCTTGCCATCTTCCACGCTGGAGGCCCAACCATGCTGCGTCCAGATCGTCTGACATTGAAGGCCCGCGAAGCGGTGCAGGGAGCGCTCGAGCAGGCACGCGCCCGCGGCAATCCCGTGGTCAATGACGCACACCTGCTGTCCGCGCTGCTGGCACAGGAAGAGGGGATCGTGCAGCCGCTCCTCGCCAAGGCCGGCGTGTCGGTACCGCGGCTCAGCAATCGGGTCGAATCAGAAATCGCCTCGTTCCCCACGCAGCGCGGCGCCAATGACGTCACGCCGACAATCGACCGCACGTTGTCCAAGGTGTTCGAGCGCGGCGAGACCATCGCCAAGGAACTCGGCGACGCGTTTGTCTCTACCGAACACCTGCTCCTGGCTCTGGCATCTGAGAAGGGAACGTCGGCGCGGGCGATGCTCGAGGGCGAGGGACTCTCGGCCAAGGAATTACGCACGGCACTCGACGCGATTCGTGGCTCGCACCGAGTTGTCGATGAAACTCCCGAACAGCAATATCAGTCGCTCGAACGTTTCACCCGCAACCTGACGGATTCGGCGCGCGCCGGAAAACTCGATCCGGTCATTGGGCGCGACGAAGAAGTGCGCCGCGTCATGCAAGTCTTGTCACGACGCACCAAGAACAACCCGGTGCTCATTGGTGAACCTGGCGTCGGCAAGACTGCGATCGTCGAGGGCCTCGCGCAGCGCATCGTCAACGGTGACGTGCCGGACTCGCTCAAGGGCAAGGAGATCGTCTCGCTCGACATTGGGCAACTCCTCGCCGGCGCCAAGTACCGCGGTGAATTCGAGGAGCGCCTCAAGTCGGTGGTGAAGGAACTGATCGATGCTGGCGGTCGCTACATTGTCTTCATCGATGAATTGCATACCATCGTTGGTGCGGGCAAGGCGGAAGGTGCGGTGGACGCATCCAATCTTCTCAAGCCGGCGCTGGCGCGGGGCGAGCTGCATGTTGTTGGCGCGACCACGCTCGACGAATATCGACAGAACATCGAGAAAGACGCTGCACTCGAACGTCGCTTTCAGCCGGTGTACGTTGGCGAGCCAAGCGTCGAGGACACTATAGCCATCCTGCGGGGCCTCAAGGAAAAGTACCAGGTCCATCACGGCGTACGGATCACCGATAACGCGCTGGTTGCTGCCGCAACGCTATCCAATCGCTACATCGGTGACCGGTTCCTTCCGGACAAGGCGATCGACCTGGTCGACGAAGCGGCGTCGCGCATTCGCATGGAACTCGATTCGCTACCTCAAGAAATCGACGAGGTGGAACGCCGTATCCTTCAGCTGGAGATCGAACGTCAATCACTGCTGCGCGACAAGGACAAAGCGTCGGTCGAGCGGCGTACCGCCCTGGAGCAGGAGATCGCGGAGGCGCGTGAGAAAAGCGCCGGGATGAAGGCGCGGTGGCAGGCAGAAAAGCAGGCGATCGAAGGCGTGCAGAAGGCGAAGGCCGAAATCGAATCGTTGCGGGCGGAGGTGGATCAGGCGACCCGGGCCGGCGACCTGCAGAAGGCCGCCGAGCTGCGGTACGGCAAGATCCCCGAGCTGGAACGCACGATCGCTGCAGACGAACAGAAGTTGATGGAAGTGCAGAAGACCTCGAAGTATCTCCGCGAGGAAGTTGGTCCCGAGGATATCGCGAGTGTCGTGGCGAAGTGGACCGGGATCCCTGTGACGAAGATGCTCGAGTCCGACAAGGAGCGGCTGACGCGCCTCGAGGCGGAGTTGAGTCGCCGCGTTGTTGGGCAGGGCGAAGCGCTTGCGGCGGTATCCAATGCCGTGCGCCGCGCCCGCGCCGGATTGCAGGATGCGGGCAAGCCGACCGGATCCTTCATCTTCCTCGGGCCCACGGGCGTCGGGAAAACCGAGACGGCACGCGCGCTGGCGGAATTCCTGTTCGACGACGAGCGCGCAATGCTTCGCCTCGACATGTCGGAGTATATGGAGAAACACGCGGTCGCCAGGATGATCGGCGCGCCGCCCGGCTACATCGGCTACGAGGAAGGTGGTCAGCTGACCGAGGCGGTGCGTCGCCGTCCGTACTGCGTCATCCTGTTCGATGAAATTGAAAAAGCGCATCCCGACGTATTCAATCTCTTGCTGCAGGTGCTCGACGACGGTCGCCTCACCGACTCGCAAGGCCGCGTTGTTGATTTCCGCAACATCGTCATCATCATGACCAGCAACATCGGATCACGCGTCCTCCTTGAGCGCAAGGACACGAGCGACGCGGGCTGGGCAGTGGTCGAGGCCCAGGTACTTACCGAATTGCGGGCGCACTTCCGTCCCGAGTTCCTCAATCGCGTCGACGACATCGTAGTCTTCCGTCCGCTGTCGCGAGAGGATCTCGACCACATCGTGGCACTTCAGTTGGCGCGGCTGCGAGCACTGGTGTCGGCCAAGGGATTGGTGCTCGACGTCGATCCGGCGGCAATGGCGTGGCTGTCGGATACCGGATACGACCCACTCTACGGCGCTCGTCCGCTCAAGCGGGTGATTCAGCGAGAATTGCAGAATCCGATGGCGATGCAGGTGCTGGAGGGGAAGTACACCGAAGGTGAGACGATCCGCGTGGTGGTCGAGGGCGATCACCTGGCCTTCAAGAGTTAGGAGAGCCGACTGAGCGCTCCAGTGTCAGCGGCAGATCTCGCGGGCATGCGCCTGGCGCTGGAACAGGCGGCCCTGGCGCGTGATGTGGGTGAAATTCCGGTTGGCGCTGTCGTCATGCGCGGCGGCGAGATGGTTGCCGCAGCGCACAATGAAACCGTCGAGCTGAACCATCCGACGGCACATGCCGAGTTTCTGGCAATTCATCGGGCGATGGCGGTCAGTGGCGATGATCGCCTCCCTGACGCCATTTTGTACGTCACGCTCGAGCCATGTGCGCTCTGCGCTGGCGCGATCGTGTTGACGAAAGTGGGCCGGGTGGTCTTCGGTGCGTGGGACGAAAAGGCAGGGATGGCGGGATCCATTCATGACCTGCTTCGTCATTCGGCGCTAAATCACCGCGCCGAAGTGCTCGGTGGCGTGCTTGAGCCGGAATGTTCAACACTCTTACGCGACTTCTTTGTCACTCGGAGATGAAATGGACCGCAAGGGATCTGCACGCTGGGAAGGCGACCTCAAGCAGGGAAGCGGGAAGTTCGCGCTGGGGAGTGGCGCATTGTCCGGCGCATACTCGTTCGCGACTCGGTTCGGCGACACACCCGGGACCAATCCCGAGGAATTGATCGGCGCCGCGCACGCGGCCTGTTTCTCGATGGCGTTCTCCGCCGGACTGTCAAAGGTGGGCTTCGTGCCCACCAGTGTCGAGACGACCGCAACAGTGCACCTCGAACTGGTGAACGGGCTCTTCGAGATTGTCGGTATCGACCTCTCCTGTCACGCCGTCGCGGGCAACATTTCGGCGGAACTCCTCCAATCGACCGCGGAAGACGCCAAGAAGAATTGCCCGGTGTCCAAGGCGCTCGCCGCCGTACCGATCTCGTTGACGCTCGTCTGACACGAACTGCACTGCGGGTGCGCTCTTCTCGAAGGGCACTGCTACTATTCTGAAGCGTCGCGATCTGCGTGTTGCTTCCCGGAGGTATTGATGGGCTCTCGATCTTTCGCGAGTGTTGTCGGATTCGCCGTCGTCACGGCACTCTTTGCGTGCAGCAGCGGGACCGACACCACGACGATCCCACCACCTCCCGGGCCGATTACCTTCGCCAGCAACCCGTGCACACCAACCGGGACGCTGACGCTGACGGTGGCGACGTCGACGCGAGTGGACTGCACCAACGGTGGGACAACGCTGACCCTGGCGGGCAATGGCGCCAGCTACCTGATCATCCCGCAGTTCCCGACCAACCTCGTGGTGAATCAGGCGGTGTCGTACACGCTGACCACCGGTAACCTTGCGGCGGCGTCGTTGACGGCAGCCCGGGTGGCGTCAATGCGGTCGGTACAGCCTGCCGGCGTCGGTGCCGACTTTCCAATCACCGGGACCGTGTGGCCCGGCCAGGGCCAGCGGGACTTCGAGCGCGGGCTCTTTGCCCGTGCGGCAACGCACACCTATCAGCCCGGCCCCAACCGCGGCGCCTCGCTGCTGCTCCCGCCGACGCTCGGCAGCACGCGCACCTTCAAGGTGCTCTCGAATTTCAACACCAATACATGGACGCAGATTACGGCGCAGCTCGCGTATCTCGGCAACAACATCTACCTCTACATCGATGTCAACGCTCCGGCCAATGGCTTCAATGCCACCCAGCTCGCCAACTTCGGTTTGCTGTTCGACCAGACGCTGTACGGCATCGCGACCAACGCGTTCGGGCAGCCATCGGACATCGACGCCAATG
>JANYCP010000197.1 GCA_025360265.1 Gemmatimonadota bacterium | reverse complement strand
CCGAGATCGACCGCTATTTCATTGGCTGGGAGAAACGATCCGAACTTGAACAGATTCACGAGATTGGCCGCCCTCAGAGTCGATTGCGAAGCTAAGGCTGAACGCGGAGCGGAGCAAGGCAACGCGTTGTGGCACGGGAGGTTGGAATTGTATGTGAGTAATCGCTCGCATATCTCGATGAGCAACTGCTCACATTGGCGGCGATGTCCTAGGGAGTATCGTCTGCTCCTCTCAGAAGTCGAATCGCTCGACCCAGCGGGTAGTCACCTCCAGTAGGGCGGCGGTAATGCCGAGCGCGATCGCCACCCCGATCCAGGGGAACCGCCCAGACGGCAAGAAGCCACCCCCACCCATCAGCGAGAGGTAGTTCAAGGGCTGCAGCCACCACCGCAGCGAGTGCAGCTCGTGGACCCCGTTTCGTGCCCCTGCCCCATAGCCTAGGATTAACAAGAGGGTGACAACTGTCGCCACGGTGCGAACCGTGTGCGCGGTAACGTTGGCAGTCAGGAATGAGAAGGAATAGACTGACAGGGCGCCGGTGCCGAGACAGCAGCCGAGGGCCAGCGCCCGGCCGAGCGGAAACTGTCCACCGAGTCCCATCTCAGCGGCGCGCAGGGCGACTCCCACCTCGGCACCAATGCAGAGCACGCCGATCGCCGCGGCTCCGGCCAGGAATCGACCCAGAACTATCGAACGCCTGGTGGCCGGAAGGGAAAGCGTGAAGAGTGCTGTTCCACCGCTCCGCTCGTGCCCCAGTCCGCCGATTCCCATCAGCACAGCGCAGCCAACCATCACGACTGGCAGAATGATCTGCAGGTACTGACCATTGTAGAGCACGAACGCGAGGTCCGGTCGCGAACGAACTTGCGATGGAAATGGCTCGCCGATGCCCAGGAAGATCAGCACCAGCAGCGCGGCACCCGAATAGAGTGTCAGCCACCGTACCTCACCCCAATACTTACGCCACATGACGCACGCCCCCCGTCAGGACCCAATTGGCGTTGCCAACATCGGGCGCTGCGTATGCCAGCACAATTTCCTTGAGCGACGCGCCTTGATGCCGTACTGCCATCGGGCCGAGTGTGCGTAGTGCGTCGTCGATGTTGCCGCAGACAATCAGGCTTCCGAAGGCGCCGGCGCGAGTCAGGCTGACCGCGCCAGAAACAGCGGCGATCGCGAGATCATGCGCCTCGCGCACCGCGAAATCGATCCGATGATGCATCGCGCGCACTTCGTCCATTTCACCGGCGAGCCTGAGCCGACCTCGGTCGAGGAGGCAAATCCAGTTGGCGATGTCCTCAAGCTCGACGAGCTGGTGCGAGGAAATCACCAATGTCACACCTCTGCTCGCGTTGACGGCGACCAGCGCCTGCATGATCTGCTCACGCACGACCGGATCGAGGCCGTCGGTTGGTTCGTCGAACATGAGGAGTTCCGCGTCGCGCGCGAGGGCGATCAAGAGACCGAGCTTGGTGCGCATTCCCTTGGATAGCGCCGAGACCCTTCGCTTGAGCGGAAGATCGAGGGCGAAGATGCCTGCCACTTCGCGCGATCGGTTCCAGTCGGGATAACATCGACGGGCGAGGTTGAGGATCTCGCCGACGGTCATCCACGAATAGAGCGCCGTTGGATCGACGAACGCGACCCGGCGGCGGATCTCAACGGAATCGCCGGCAGCGCCAATCGGACAGCCCAGCACCTCTCCAGATCCGCTGGTTGGATGCACCATCCCAAGCAATGAATGAATCGCGGTGGTCTTGCCAGCACCGTTGCGCCCAATGAGCGCGCACACCGATCCGGCAGGGATCGCGAAGTCGACATCGACGAGTGCCCGGACGTCACCAAATGCCTTGCACAGTTTCTCAGTGCGAACGGCAAGCGGCTGGTTCATGCGCGACGCTTGTGCGACGTAGGCTGACCTGCGCCGCCATCACCGAGTGCGGCTTCGGTCATGCGGCGAATCTCGTCCGCCTTCAACCCCATCGCGCGCAGTTTCGCCACCGTCTCCTTCATCATCACATCGGCCGCCTGCCGCCGCGGCAGCGACACCGGCCACTTCTCCCTCGGCACCACAAACACCCCTGCCCCGTGCTGGATCTCGACGACGCCAGCGGCAGCCAGTTCGTGATACGCCTTCGACACTGTATTGACGTTGACGACCAGACGCACGGCAACTTCCCGCATCGCCGGCAATTGCTCGCCGCCGCGCAGCACACCGGTCTCGACCGCGTGTCGAACCTGGTCCATCAGCTGGACATAGATTGGAACTGGACCGGCAGGATCTGGGCGATAAAACATCGGGACTCCCGCTTACTGTTATAGTGCTATATTACAGTAAGTCACAGGTCGAGAAAGTGCAAACCTCCACGCCGAGGTACGTCATGCGGCTCGTGCGAACCATTGCCTGCGCAACGCTGGTCTGTCCGGCTGTAGTACTGGCGCAGTCCACGACCCTCCCGCGACTCGTCCCGGCGTTCACCACGCACCAGATTGATGCCAGTCCAGTCAACCGGCTCACTCCGATCGCGGTCGGTCCGCAAGGGAACCTGCTCTTCGTCACGAACACATCGCCGACCGACCGCCTCCTGATGCTCGACTCCACCGGCAAACCGATCGCGCGGTTTGGTCGCACTGGTGGCGGACCAGGCGAAGTCACCAACCCACAGCCGATCGCCATCACGAACAACGCGATCCGGGTCTGGGACATGGGTAATCAGCGGCTGTCCGAATGGACGTTTGGCGGCAAACTCATCCGTGAGAACCTCCTCGGTAACGACGCCAACGTGTTCGACGTCATTGGCACGGAAGCGTTGGTCTCGCGGTATGGCCCCGCCGGGTTCAAGCCGTTCATGGTGAACCCGGTCACCGGGATGGCACGAGAACTCCTTGCCGCCAACGACTCGTTCTACAAGGCTCGCTTCGATACGACCCTCGCGCCGCGTCAAGGTTTCGCGCCGATCACTGGCACCTGGGACGGTGGCTTTCTGGTCGGCGACGCTGCCCGGTATCGCGTCGGCCTCTACACATGGCAGGGAACGCTTGTGCGCGCACTCGCGCGCGACCTGCCGCCGATCCACGCGAGCCTTGCACGCACCGACGACTTCATTGCCGAGATGGTGAGACGGTCTGGTCGCGGAGGCGGTGGCGGCGCTGTCCCCGCGGCGATGATGACCAAGATGCGAGAACAGGCCGCACAAGCTGAGATGCCGCAAATCACCCCCGGTTCGCCCCCCCGCGCCGATGCACAGAAGCGCATCTGGATCATCGGCATGGAAGGTGACTCGGCGTTCGCCGATCTTTTCACATCCACCCGTTTCATCGGGAGACTCCATCTCCCTTGCCGCTTCTTCAACGGGTTCTGGAGCGTGTCGGGAACGTGGCTCGCACTGGCCTGCGTCCCCGACGATCCCGATGCCGCACTGGACGCGGTGGTAAAACTCTTCCGGATCGTCGAGACACGCTGACGGGTGAGTCGGGTCGGATGTATCTTTCCGGCCATCACCCCGACCCAGGAATGCTCGCCGTGAACGCTTCCGCGTCCGTGTCCCGTCGCGCCCGTACCCTGCTGATCGCGTCCCTGTCCCTCCTTGCAACCGTTCGCGCCTCGGCCCAGCAGATGGCTACCGAGACGCGCGATCCGAAGCAGGCCCAGGACGCGGAATTCGCCGAGAAGTACAAGCTCTGGACTGGTGACGCGAAATGGGGGAGTCCGCTCGTCGATCACCTTCCCGTCGTCAAGGGAATTCCGACGCCGCGCGACATCATTGGCTACGACGTGGGCGCACCGAAGAAGCTCACCTACTACGCCGACATGCTGAAATTCTACCGGGCGCTGGCGAAAGCAACGCCGCGCGTGAAGGTCGAAGTGATCGGCAAGTCGGATGAGGGTCGCGACCTGGTGGTTGTGTGGGTCTCCTCTGATGAGAACATCGCGGGTCTGACGAAAAACCGCGCCAACCTCGCCAAGCTTGCCGATCCGCGCGGACAGAGTGACGCGCAGATTCAGCAGTTGATTGCCAATACCAAGCCCAACTACCACATCATGGGTGGGCTGCACAGCGGTGAAACCGGTCCATCAGAAATGCTGATGGAATTAGTCTATCGCGTCGCGACCGAAACGTCGCCGCTCATCAACCAGATTCGCCAGAACGTCTACCTGTCGATCACGCCGGCGGCCGATGCAGATGGCCGCGATCGAAATGTCGACTGGTTCTACCACGGACTTGATCCGGCGCCAACTGTCGCCGTCGTTCCTGGTGCCGACACAGCCGCCGCTCCAGCGGGGCGTGGTGGTGCAGCAGGTGGCGGACGCGGCGGAGCGGCCGGTGGCGTTGGTGGGCTGCCCTACTGGGGCAAGTACGTCTTCCACGACAACAATCGTGACATCAATCTTTCCTTGATGCAGATGCGCGGGATCGCCGATTGGTACTTCACCGCGCACCCGCCGATCATGCACGACCTGCATGAGGCGCAGCCGCTGATGTACATCTACAGCGGTGGTCCACCGCAGAACCCGAATCTCGATCCGATTCTGTTCGCCGAGCTACCGTGGTTCTCCAACTTCGAGATGGCGCAGCTGACGAAGTGGGGAATGCCCGGCATTTATGACCACGCCTTCATGGATGGCTGGTCGCCGGGCTACCTGGGGTCCATCGCGTACAACCACAACGGCATGATGAAAATGAATGAGACGCAATCAGGCCGCGATCCGGTGGATAGCGTAGCCGGCGGCGGTCGAGGTGGTAGGGGCGCTGGCAATGCGGCAGATTCCACGGGTGCGGGCGGCCGCGGCGGACGTGGGGCCGGAGGGCGTGGCGGCAATGGGCGAGGTGGCGCCGGCGCAGACTCGGCAGCGGTGGTGCCGGTTGGGGCTCGCGGTGGAAATGCGCCGGTCGCTGGTGGCGGACAGGGCCCCGGAATAAATCCGGGGCAAGGTGGCGGCGGGCGAGCCGGTGCCGTACCGACCGGTCGCGGCGGTGGGCAGGATCGCGAGTGGTATCGCGGCATCCCGATTCCTCCCAACGGTGCGGCGTCGTTCACGCGTCGGGTCAACACCAACTACATGGAGACTGATGTTCTCACGGCACTCCAGCTCACATCGATGTTTCCGAACATCATTGTCGAGAATTTCTACGTAAAGACGCGCAATTCGATTGAAGAGGGCAAGACGAAGGCGCCGTTCGGCTTTGTGATCCCGGTGCAACGCGACATGACCAAAGCGGCCGAGCTGGTGCGCATCCTTCGCGTGCAGGGGATCGAAGTCGGCACTGCAAATTCCGACGTCAAGATCGGCGATTCTACATACAAGGCGGGATCATACATCATCAAGCGAGACCAGCCATACGGCCGACTCGCCAAGAATCTGCTCGAAAAGCAGGTCTTCCCCGATTCACGGCTCAGCACGTACGACGACAGCGGCTGGACGATGGGCTTGATGATGCTGGTGGATGTC
>JANYCP010000170.1 GCA_025360265.1 Gemmatimonadota bacterium | reverse complement strand
ACCACCATGACGACCTTCGCCTTCATCGGCGTAGCGGTGACGAGTGCGACGATCGTGATCTTCGGTGCCCCGATCTGGGATCCGGTTGTCCTGGTGACGCGAATCGGCGGGACGTCGGTGATCATCATCGCGGCACTCGTGGTGATGACCGCACAGCTGCACACTAATATGGCCGCGAATGTCGTGAGCCCGGCCAACGACTTCTCGCACCTCAATCCGCGAAAGATCTCATTCGTGACAGGCGGGTTGATCACTGCCGTGATTGGCATCGCGATGATGCCATGGAAACTCTACAGCGGTGCGGCGGCCTACATTTTCACATGGTTGATTGGCTATTCGAGCCTGATGGGAGCGCTCGGTGGGATATTGATCACGGACTACTGGATTCTTCGGAAGCAAAACCTGTCGGTCAACGCGCTGTATCAGGAACGCGGCATCTATTCATACACGAACGGTATTAACTGGCGGGCGATCGCGGCGTTGGTGATGGCGGTGCTTCCGGTGCTGCCAGGGTTTGTGCGCGCCGCGACGACGCCGGGCGGTCGCGTAGCGAATCCGGGGTTCCTGGACGATCTGTATTCGTATGCCTGGTTTGTGACGTTTTTTCTGAGTGCGGCCTTGTATTACATCCTCATGCGGGGTCGTGTGAGGCCGGAGACGTGAGAGGTACGATGTAGACCGGCCCCTCGCCCTGAGCGAAGCAGCCTGTCCCGAGCAACGCGAGGGAAGGGGCCTCAAGCGCCGGCGCGGCACGAAATCTGGAGGTCCCTCGCCTGCGGCTCAGGACGAGGTATCCTTCGTCTTACATCTCACGATGCACGGAGCGCAACGATGTCCCGAATCGTCAAAGCCGGCCTGATCCAGGCAACGCACGCTTGCAAGACCAGCGAGTCGCTCGAAACGATCCGCGACGCGAACCTCGCCAAGCACGTCCCGCTGATCGAGCAGGCGGCCAAGGAGGGCGTCCAGATCATCTGCATGCAGGAGATCTTTACCGGTCCGTACTTCTGCGCCGAGCAGACGACGCGCTGGTACGACTCGACCGAGGCGATTCCCGATGGGCCGACGACGAAGTTGATGCAGGAATTGGCGAAGCGGCACAGCATGGTGATCGTTGTGCCGATCTACGAGCAGGATGGTTCCGGGATCTACTACAACACCGCTGCCGTGATCGATGCCGATGGTACGTATCTCGGCAAGTACCGCAAGAATCACATTCCGCATTGTGGGCCGGGCTTTTGGGAGAAGTTCTACTTCAAGCCGGGGAACCTGGGCTACCCGGTGTTCAAGACGCAGTATGCCGACGTGGGCGTGTACATCTGCTACGATCGGCATTTCCCCGAAGGAGCGCGGGCACTCGGATTGAATGGCGCCGAGATCGTGTTCAATCCGTCGGCGACCGTGGCCGGGCTATCGGAGTATCTGTGGAAACTCGAGCAGCCTGCCCATGCGGTGGCGAACGCGTATTTCGTTGGCGCCATCAATCGCGTTGGGCATGAGCAGCCGTGGGACATCGGTGAGTTCTACGGGCAGAGTTACTTCTGCGACCCGCGTGGGCAGTTCCTGGCCACCGCGTCACGCGACAAGACGGAGCTGATCACGGCCGAACTCGATCTCGACAAGATCCGCGAGGTGCGCAACATCTGGCAGTTCTATCGCGACAGAAGGCCGGAGACTTATGAGCGCCTGACGGCGCTCTAGACGCATCTCGCTTTCACAATCTCGCGCACCTTCGCATCGTTCATGATGAACGCGTGCGTCACCGGCAACGTGATCAGTTCGTCGGCCGCATTCAACTCGGTCTCAGTCACGGCCACCAATCCATCGTTGGCTTCGTCGCCAAACGGGCTCCACCGTCCATTGAGTCCGCGGGTGCCGGCGATGATCGTGCAGGGGACGTCCATTGGCGGAATTCCCGCAAAGCGCAGCTCATCGGTTAGCCACTGCCCGGCATCGCCGTTCATGGCGCGATACCAAAGCATCGCGCCGAAGCGGCGCGCCAGTCGCGGCGAATGATTTGGTGTGGCGAGCATGATGATGCGCCGGGGACGGCGGACATCTGCCGGTAGTGTCGCGACCGCCGAGCGGAGCAGGGTACCACCAAGCGAATGGCCGATGACGACGTAGGCGTCGTCGGCCATCACCGTGAGCCGCAGCTTCAGCTTGTCGACAATCTCCTGGACCGATTGCCTGGCGGCGAGATACCCGAACAACTCTGTGGCACATCCCGCCTGCCGAAGAGCGCGAGCCAGACGCCACATTGAAATCGGCGTCCGCCCCATGCCGTGGACGAGGAGAACTCTCATCCCATCAACTTAGGCCTTCGGCCGCATCAATTCCGTATTGATGATGATCTTGATCATGTCGCCGACTGCCACGCCACCGGTTTCGAGGAGCTGGTTCCACACCAGGCCGAACTCCTTGCGATCGATCTTGCCCACTGCGCTGAAGCCGAGGCGATCGTTGCCCCACGGGTCGCCGCCAGCGCCCTCAGCGGTCACATCGAGGGTGACTTCCCGGGTGACGCCGCGAAGCGTCAAGTCACCGGTCAGCTTGAACTCACCGGTGATTTCCCCACTTACCCGGGTGCCCTTGAAGGTCATCGTCGGGAACTGCTCGGCGTCGAAGAAGTCCGGTGACCGGAGGTGAGCGTCGCGCTGCTCGTTCCGGGTGTCGATCGTGGTGATCGGGATTTCGACCAGGAGGTCGAACGCCTTGGGGTTACGGGCGTCGTAACTCAGCGAGCCGACCGGGTTGGAGAAACGCCCCTTTACGTTCGAGATCATGAGGTGGCGTACCGAGAACTCGATCTCGCTGTGGGAAGCATCGATCGTCCACGGGGTGGCGGCGGCGATTGGTGCGGTTGCGGTGGTCATTTCCAGGCTCCGGTTTGGTTGTCGTGACACCATTACACAAGGCAACAATTCATGTAACGATGATTCATGCCTGAAGTATAAGGGTGTGGCAACACCTAGTCAACCCCCCTCATCCCGAGCGAAGCGAGGGACCTTCTGAGGACCTACTTCCCGGCCAAACGCCCCAGCGCAGCCCCGGTCACCCGCATGACCGTCCAGCTATCCATGAATTCCGCACCCAGGCTCTTGTAGAACCCGATCGCCGACTCGTTCCAGTCGAGAACCGCCCATTCAAATCGGGCGCACCCTCGCTCGACCGCGAGGCCTGCGAGGTGGGCCAAGAGCCTCTTGCCGATGCCCTTGCCACGGAAGACTGGGCGGACGAAAAGGTCCTCGAGGTAGAGGCCACGCTTGCAGAGAAATGTGGAGTAGTTGTGAAAGAAAAGCGCGTAGCCGGCGACCGCACCATCCCGCTCGGCGATCACCACTTCCGCCCCCGGCCGCGAACCGAACAGCGACTCATGTAGGTCGTCTTCGGTCGCAGTGACTTCGTGCGCGAGTTTTTCGTAATCGGCGAGCTCGTGAATGAGCGCGAGGATCAGCGGAATGTCCGCTTCACCAGCTGGCCGAATGACGACGTTCACTGCCCGCTGTTACCAGCCAGTCGCAACGCTGCCATACGTTCCGGTGATCCGGTGAAAAGTCCTTCCGGATACTTGCGGAACGACACGATGTTCCTGAAAATCACATCCTGCGCGTAGACGTTGACTCCCTTGCCGGCAAGGTACTGCAGGCGAAGGTTGCGATCGCGGTTGACCTGGGCATCCTTGAGATACTCACCCAGATCCTGCGCGCGTCCGGCATACGTTGCGAAGAGGTCGGTGGCAGAATTGAAACCGATCTCGCGCATTGATTGCGCAACCTGCGCGTACTTCGGATTGTCGAGCTTCGCCTGCATGGAGTCGAGATTGATCTTCGAGCCTTCGACCTGACCCATGAGGACCATGTCATAGCCGGCGCCGTTGTTGGTGTTGCCCCAGACGATGCCATTCGGGAAGGCCTCAAAGAACGTCGCCATCTCGCTCTTGACCGCAGGCTCGCCGCTTTCGTACAGCTGTACGAAGATCGTGACGACCCCACCCGGATTCAGGTGCTTCTTGGCGAGCTCGAAGAATTCCTTCGAGTACAAGTTTGCCGCACCCTTCACCCATGGATCGAATGGATCCGACGTGATCGCATCGAACTTCTGGTGAGTGGTGAGCAGGAAATGGCGTGCGTCATCAATCTGCACGTGCACTTTCGGATTGTCGACGACGTTGTAATTGTGCTCGCCGAAGAACTTCGACACCACGCGCGGGACAAGCGGCTCGATCTCCGCGATCGTTTCCGATTCCACGTCAGGCGATATGCTGACCGCTCCGGCGGTGACACCCGCGCCACAGCCGATCACCAGCACGTTGCGCGCATGAAGCGGAATGAGCGTGGTGAGGTGGCCGAGCATTCGCTGCAGGCGCATGTCCTGCGGCTCGCTCGACGCCTGCACCTTGCCGGCGTTGTGATAGTTGAGCACGCCGTTCGCCAGGCGCGACACAGCCATCGACGAATTCATTCCTTCGCCGGTGTAAATGAATTCACCGGTCTGGCCGAGCCACACGGCGGAGAGACGACCATAGCCGACCAGCAGACCTGACGGTGGCTGTACATGCCAGGCGCCAAGCAATCCAATCGCAATCACGGCGACGAACGCAAACGCGATCTGCCGCATCCGTTCAGCTCCGGCGGCAAAGGTCGGCAGCAGCACGACCAGAGCGGCGATGCCGGCGAGGGCGATCAGTGTGCGCTGGCCCCACTGCGTTCCGATCGTCGGCAGCAGGAAGAGGGCGGTGATCACCGATCCGAGAATGCCACCCACCGTGTTGGCCGCGTACACTCGACCTACGAGGCGTGCTGGATCGTCGCCGCCAGTGGCGACCGCGGCCAGCGCCAACGGGAAGCTTGCACCCCAGAGGATTGACGCCGGGAGCACTACCCAGAGGCAGCGGACAAAATCAATTTCGAAAAGTGACGATGAGCGACTCGAGATGATCGGATTGATCGGCCAGTACGGCAAGATCTCGATCACCGAGTACGCGCCCCATGCGATGCCGAGCATCAGCAGGATCTGACACCACCCGAGAGCGCGACGTGGGTTGGCTGTCGCGCGTCCAACAAAGGCACCGATGCTGCTGCCGATGCCGAGACCAGCGAGGATGGCAGCGATGATGAGCGAGAACGTGTAGGTCGTGGCACCAAGGAGCAGCGAAAGCAGGCGAGTCCAGAGCACTTCGGCACCGAGCGCCGTTGCGCCGGAGAGTGCGATCGCGATCAGGACCGGGCGTGCTTCCGGTGAAATCAGCGGCGCAGCGGCTGCGTCAGCCTTTGCACTGTGAGGCGCATACGCGGTCGACTTTGCCAGGGCGATACCAACCGCAGCTACGACGACGTTGATGCCGACGGCCACAAATGTTGCGTAGGTCGTGTCATGCGCGCTGAGGAGATAGAAGCCGGTGAGCAGGCAACCGAATACGGCACCGGCGATGTTACCACCGTAGAAAAAGCCGAGCCATGACACACCCTGTGGTGTCGTCTCGACCCAGCGTGCCACGGC
>JANYCP010000167.1 GCA_025360265.1 Gemmatimonadota bacterium | reverse complement strand
TTTCCCAACGGCACCGTGGGCGAACTGGAGATGCTGCGCCATCCCGGTGCGTCGGCGGTATTGCCATTTCTCGATGATCCGCGCAGTGATAATCCACGAATTCTGCTGATCCGTCAGTATCGTCATGCCACGGGTGACTACCTGTGGGAGATACCGGCTGGCCGCCGCGATGCAGGTGAGGCGCCGGAACAAACCGCGATGCGAGAGCTGCGCGAAGAAACCGGCTACACATGCACCAATCTTCACAAGCTCACCTGGATCTGGACCACGCCCGGATTCACCGACGAAGTGATCCATCTCTTCATGGCGAGCGACCTCACGCCGGGCGCGACCGCGCACGAAGACGATGAGATACTCGATGTGCACACTGTTCGCTGGTCAGACGTTCGCACGATGGTGCGGGATGGCACCATCGTCGACGCCAAGACATTGGTAGCGGTGTTGTACGCGGAAGCAGAGCTGCGGCCAAAGAGCTAGCGCCCATGCCCCATGCCCCATGCCCCAAGCCCCATGCCCCACGCCCCATGCCCCATGCCCATGCCCACTAGCTTTGTCTCATGCCCCGCCTCCCCTTTGCCCGCCTCGCATCGTCGCTCAAGACCGCGCTGGCACCGACGTATTACATCCACGGGGCCGAGGGTGTGCTCAAGGACGAAGCATTGACGCTGATCCTCGATCGCGCGCTCGATCCCGCGACTCGCGATTTCAATCTCGACCTCGTCTCGGCCCAGCAACTCGATCCGTCCGCACTCGCAGCTGCGTGCGCCACGCTGCCGATGATGGCCGACCATCGCGTCGTTGTCTTGCGCGACGTGGAAGCGTGGAAGCGGAAGAGCAAGGCGAAACTTCCCGCCGTGTCCTATCTCGACAAGCCGATGCCGGACACGGTGCTGATCATCGTGCAAGGCGACGACGGCGATCCCGATGACGACCTCGCGTCGCGCTGCACAACGATCGAGTGCGTCGCACCGGTCGGTGATCAGCTCGATGCGTGGCTCGATGCGCAGCTCGCCAAACATGGCGTGCCGCTCACGCCGGATGCGCGCGAGCACTTGATTCGCGCCACCGGCGGCGACCTCGGCTTACTCGGCGCGGAAACGCAGAAACTGAGCGGCCTGGACACCACGTCAGCGCTGGATGCGAAAACCGTCGGCGACATGGTTGGCGTTCGCTTCGGCGAAACCGTGGACGACTGGCGCGACGCGGTGTTGCGGGACGACACTTCACGGGCATTGACACTCTTGCCGAGACTGCTGGAAACAACTGGCGTCTCCGGCGTGAGGCTGGTCAATGTCCTTGGGTCCTCATTGCTGGTGATGCGGTGGGCACGCGCAACCGCTGAACGCAACAAGAGTCGTGGCGCGGCGTTGGCAAGGACGGTGAAGTTCGATCTGCTATTCAAGGTGCGGCCGAGTGTGGGGAGCTATGACGCGTTTACTGCCGTTGTCGGCGACGTCGTGGGCCGCTGGTCGCTGGCCCGGATCAGCGCCGCGATCGCCGCAACATTGCAGGCCGACATTTCGCTCAAGGACACAACGATTTCCGACGAAGGGGGCATCGTGACCGATCTCGTGCTCGCGCTGGCAACGTCACGCGTGAAGAAGGCCGCATGATCGCCATGCGTCGACTCGTCATGGTCGCCGTCGGGCTGGCATTTGCCGCGCCCGCCGGCGCGCAAATGCCCCTCGGACCCAGCACAAAGCGCTTCGCCGACATCGCCCAACTGGCGCAGGAAGGCTACGGTGATTCGGCGCGCGCCTCGATCGGGCGGATACTCACGGCGATGCCGCGCACCGACCCAGCGTACCCCGAAGCGCTCTACACCGCGGGCATCGTCGCTCGCACCGGCGATTCCATGCGCAGCGTCTTCTCACGTCTCGTGGTCAATTACGCCACAACACCCTGGGCCGACAGAGCCTTGCTTCGCCTGATCCAGATTGATTACGGGCTCGGCAAAATGGAACTCGTTACCAACGAAACGAGTCGTTTCTTCGGCGATTTTCCAGATTCCCCCTTTATTCCCACGGCCGCGAAATGGGGCGCCCTCGCCGCGTTCTCGCAGCAGAAGATGCAGCAAGGGTGTGACTGGTTGACCAGGGGAATTGCGAAGGTCGGCGAAGACCTCGAGCTCAAGAACCAGCTCCTTTTCGCCAAGCAGAATTGCAATCTCGGCCCCGGCGTGCAGTTTGCGCCGAAGAACGAAGACTCCTTGCGCGCGCCCCCGCCGCGCCCAGCAACAGATACCGCGAAGCCGACGCCCACGCCGCCAGCCAAGGCACCGGCTAAGGCGCCGATGAAAACGCCCGTGACAAACGTCGCATCACCGTGGCGGGTGCAAGTCGCAGCGATTCGCGACAAGGCGGTGATTCAATCGATGATCAAGAAAATCGAAAGCGCGGGATTCAAGGCGTACACCGTGGCGGGACCCGGCGGACTCACTCGAGTGCAGGCGGGGCCGTTTGCTACGCGCGCCGCTGCGTTGTCGGCCGTGCCAAAGGTGAAATCCGCAGCCGGGGGATCACCGATCGTCGTACCGGCGCCCTGAACGCTTGGGCTCTCGCAGCGAGGATTGGATGTGCTGGTGCCGCGCTCGGGGGCTCTCCACGGAGCAAGAGAGCCCCCGGCCCGCCCGACCCCGGCACCCAGACTCTGGCTCCGCCCCGGCTACCTTATCCCGGTGTCCGATTCCCCGTCCCCGCTCCTCGTCCAATACCGCGAGATCAAGGCCCGCCATCCCAATGCGATCCTGTTCTTCCGCATGGGCGATTTCTATGAAATGTTCTACGAGGATGCCCAGGTTGCCGCGCGCGCGCTCAATATCACGCTGACCGCACGCGGTGACGGTGTACCGCTGGCCGGTGTGCCGGTCAAGTCCGCGGCCGGATATCTCCGCCAGTTCATCGCGCAGGGTTTTCGCGTCGCGATCTGTGAACAAGTGGAAGATCCCCGCACGGCCAAGGGAATCGTCAAGCGCGCTGTCGTCGAAACAATCACGCCAGGTGCATTTCTCGACGAAGACTGGACACCAGGCTCTCGTAACAACTGGCTCGTTGCGATTCTGCCCAACGACAACCTGGTCGGTCTCGCGGCAATCGACCTTTCCACCGGCGAGTTCATTCTCGAAGTCGTGCCAACCGACAGCCTCGCGGAAGCGCTTGGACGTCTCGCGCCAGCAGAAGTTGTGTTGCCAAACGACGCGATCGTGCCCATCGATGACGGCGTCATGCGTACCGCGCGCGAGCGGTGGGAATTTGACGCCGATCTCGCCGCTGAAGAATTGACGCGCCGATTGCAGATCGCCTCGCTCGACGGACTTGGCCTCGCAGCAGATGACGCACCAGCTGTCGGTGCCGCAGGCGCACTGCTGCGCTACATCCTCGAGCTGCAACCGCAGGGGCTGCCTCACCTCGGCCGACCGACAGTGCGCCGCAGCGACGACCTCTGCTGGCTCGACGAGATGACCCGCAGAAACCTCGAGCTGGTGGAACCACTCCGCGCCGGTGCCAAGGGCGTCACATTGCTCGAAACCCTTGATCGCACGGCGACACCAATGGGTGCGCGGCTGTTGCGACACTGGATTCTTTCACCGTTGCGTGATCCGGAAAGGATTTCCGTCCGACTCGACGCGGTCGCGGTGCTGGTCGACGCCGGACGCGTTCGTGCCGAACTGCGGGACGCGCTCGACGGCGTGCGTGATGTGGAACGGCTTGCCGCGCGCGCCGCTGCAGGTCGCGCAAATCCCCGCGAACTGGGGGCGCTGCGGGATTCGTTCTTGCGGTTGCCCCGGGTGCATTCGGCGGTCGTGGATCTCGTCGGTGCAG
>JANYCP010000343.1 GCA_025360265.1 Gemmatimonadota bacterium | reverse complement strand
GATTCCGCTAATCGTCACGCCAACTACCGTTGGCGCGGCATCCATTCGGGTCACGGCGACGATCAAGGGCGCGAGCAGCGATCGCGCGAGCGATGCCGACCTCGTGATCGGTGTCCGCGACACGAAATGGTCGGTGCTCTTCTTTGATCCGCGGGCGGCGTGGCAGTCTACCTTCGTGCGGCGAGCGATTGAAGCCGATGCACGATTCGTCGTCACGAGTCGCGTCACTACGTCGAAGAACATCAGCACCGACGTCGGAGTGCCGCCGTCGCTTGACGACGCCGCCGCATTGTCGCGCTTTGATGCTATTGTGGTCGGCGCACCAGAGGCTCTCAGCGAACGCGAAGTCAACGGACTCGACAGTTATCTACGCCGCCGCGGCGGCAACGTCGTGTTGCTGTTCGACCAACGTGTCGACGGACCGGTGCAGCGCTTGCTCGGCGCCACCACGTGGCGCGACAACGGCAACGGCCGCGTCACCACGATCCGGGCGGTCGCCGGCGCACCAACTGGGAGTGGCACGACGCCCGCTGATAGTGGCGACATGCGCGCGGCATCACTCACATGGCCAACGCATCTCCCCGAGGGCGCGGAAGTGCTCGCCCGGAGCGCACCGGCCAAGGGAGACACCACGCCGTCCGCTCCAGTTGTGTGGCGCACATCGGTTGGAGCCGGACGAATCGTGGCGAGCGGTGCACTTGACGCCTGGCGATTCCGTGATGCTGCGGTGTCGGCGTTCGACGGATACTGGCGAACGCTGATTGCTGATGCGGCAAGTGCGTCTCCGCCGCCGATTGCGGTGCACCTCACGAACAATCCGTTGACACCGGGCGAGTCATTCGATGTTGGTGTGACGCTGCGTGACGCGGCGCTGCAATCACTGCCGGCGCGGGCATCGTTGTCGGCCGAGCTGCAATCGCTCGACGGCTCGTTGCACGTGGCAGTCCGGTTGTGGCCGAATGGCGGAGTCGGCGAATTGGTTGGAACCGTGCGTGCGCCGGCTGTACCCGGTGTGTATCGGATTGTTGTCAACGGCGACCGCAATCGCGCTGATGGGTTCGTTGTGGTCGCCCGGGATGTTGCGCGGGCGACGCCAAACGATCGCGAGCTGGTCGAGGCATGGACCCGTTCGCGCGGTGGCAAGGTGATCGCTGCCAGCCAGCTGTCGAGTCTTCCGGGGGCATTGAAGTCGGCAATTCATCCGGCCGCTCAGCCCACCCGCTGGCACCCGATGCATTCACTCTGGTGGTTGCTGCCGTTCGCGCTCGCGTTGAGCTTCGAGTGGTGGTGGAGGCGGCGGCGCGGCCTGCGCTGAGCAGGGCGCACGGCGTTCCACGCGGCACCGTCCTTGACGCATCTCCTTACTTCCCTAGCTTCTCCGACCATATGATGACACGCGAAGAAGTCAAAGCCATCGTCGACAAGGTCATGAACATGACCCGTGGCGACGCCGTCGAGGTGGACGTCAGCGCCGGTGAACGTTCCGGTACCCGCTGGGCCAACTCCTCCATCACAACCAACCTCGTCCAATATGACCGTCAGGTCAGAGTCACGGTCAGGATCGGCCAGAAGCAAGGCTCCGGAACGACTCGCGACTTCACCGATCAGGGCTTCATCGCGATGGCGAACGAAGCGATGATCGAGGCGCGCGATGCCGACGACTCACCAAACCTCGCCGAGCTGCTCGGCGCGCAGGAATACTTGCCCGTAGACGCGGCGCTGCCCGATATGGTCAAGTTTGGTCCTGCTGAGCGCGCCCGCATGGTGCGCGACAGTATCGACATCGCGCAGAAGAAAGGCGTCCTCGGCACCGGCTTCATCCCGAAGACCGACCAGACCACCTGCAACGCCAATTCAAAGGGACTCTTCACCTACTACCGCAACGTCGAAGCAGGGTTTGGCCTCACCTGCCGCATGGCTGACGGAACCGGTTCAGGGTGGGCCGGCACGACCGGCATCAAGGACGTCCATATGATCGACGCGCGCGCGCTTACTGAGGAGGCGTCCAACACCGCCCTCAAAAGCCGCAACGCCAAGGCGCTCGAGCCGGGTCGCTATACCGTAATTCTCAAGCCGCGCGCCAATGCACGCTTCCTCTCACTGGTGACTGGTGTGTTCAACACTGGCGGCGGCGGGCGTGGTGGTGGCGGCGGCGGAGGCGGAGCCGCAGGTGATCCAGCGGCTGCTGCAGCCGCCGCTGGTGGTGCGGCTGGTGGCGCAGCGGGCGGCCCTCCGGGCGGCGGCGGCGGTGGTGGCGGAGGATTCGGCGGCCCAGGTGGTGCCGGCGCGTTCATGGCAGGAAAGAAGATTGGCGACAAGCTGTTCAGCGAGAAGTTCTCGCTCAAGAGTGACGTCGGCAATCAGATTCTTCGCCAATCAACGATTCTCGGCAACAACAAGCCGGGTGCACCGGTCGTCTGGGTCGAGAACGGCATCCTCAAGAATCTCGCCGGCAACAATCAGCCGGCAGGGTTGAATAATGCTCTGGTGCAGGGCGGTTCGGAGATGACCGTCGAAGAAATGATCAAGCAGACTCGACG
>JANYCP010000144.1 GCA_025360265.1 Gemmatimonadota bacterium | reverse complement strand
GCGAAGCAAAGGAGGGCGGTTTGCACCATATTTCAGCATGACACCTGATGCCGCAGGTCGCCTGAACAGCGCATTGGCCGACCGCTACCGCATCGAGCGCGAGCTCGGCCAAGGCGGCATGGCGACGGTGTACCTCGCCGAAGACCTGAAGCACCATCGCAAGGTCGCGATCAAGGTGCTGCGCGATGACCTCGCGGCGTCGATGGGTTCGGCGCGTTTCCTTCGCGAAATCGAGATTGCGGCACAACTGCAGCACCCCAACATCCTGCCGCTGCTCGATTCCGGCGATGCGCAGGGCTTCCTGTACTACGTCATGCCGTATGTGACAGGCCAGTCCCTGCGCGAGCGGATCGGGCGGGAGGGTGAACTGCCAGTGCACGAAGCGGTACGGCTGATCACGGAAGTGGTCGATGCACTCGCCCATGCCCACGAGCACGGCGTGGTGCATCGCGATATCAAACCCGACAATGTGATGCTCTCCGGTCGTCATGCACTCGTCGCCGACTTTGGTGTGGCGAAAGCGGTGACCGAAGCGACCGGACGCAGCACGGTCACCACACTTGGTGTGGCAATTGGCACGCCGGCGTATATGTCACCCGAACAGGCGGCCGCCGATCCGCACATCGATCATCGCAGCGACATCTATGCGGTCGGCGCGATGGCGTATGAGCTGCTCACCGGGCGCCCACCATTTATTGGCGCCACGCCGCAACAGGTGCTCGCCGCGCACGTGACGGAGGCGCCTGACGCCGTCGGCAAGCGCCGCCCGGGTATTCCGCACGCCCTCGAAGCCGTGATCATGCGGTGTCTCGCGAAGCGTCCCGCCGATCGCTGGCAGACCGCGGGCGAGCTGCATGCCGCGCTCGAGCCACTGGCGACACCATCGAGCGGCATCACACCGGTGCAGACCCAACCGACCAGGGCGGTTTCGCTTGAGCCCAACCGTCGGTTTGTTATCGGCGCCGCGCTTGTGCTTGTTACGGCAATTGTGGCGTGGGCGCTCTGGCCAAAGGGTGGTGGCAGTTCTGCAGCGCGCGCCATCGCGGTATTGCCGTTCGAGAATGTCGCGAAGGACACGGCATATGACTATCTCGCCGACGGTATTGCCAACGACGTGCGCAGCGGCCTGATGAAACTGCCCGGCCTGAGCGTGAAGGCACGTACATCGTCGCAAGCCGCGAAGGGCAAAGGGCTGCATGACGCGGGCGCATTGCTGAACGTTGGCGTCGTGCTGCAGGGCACGTTCCGACATACCGCCGAGAAGACCACCGTCACAGTAGACCTGGTGAATGTGTCCGACGAGTCTGCACTCTGGACCGGTACCTTCACGCTGCCGGCCGACGGGAGTTTCGCTGCGGCACAGGACTCGATCACGGCGGCGGTGTCGAAAGCGCTACATCTCCGGGAATCGGCTACCACGACGACCGCGCTGGTACAACGCGGGACAAACGATGCGCTGGCGTACGACCTGTACCTCAAGGCAGAGCATTTTTTCAACGCACGCGGCAAGACGAATCTGGCCCGCGCCATCGACTACTATCACGCTGCGATTGCGCGCGATTCGAATTTCGCGCGCGCGTACGCCGGACTGTCGATGCTGCTGACCATCTACCCCTCCTACGCACAGGTCAACGCCGACTCGGTGACACACGAAGCCGCCACGCTTGCCAGAAGGGCCCTGGCGCTCGATTCGTCGTTGGTGGAGGGACACCTTGCCCTGGCCGACGTGTTGACGGTTCAGCAAGAGCCTCAGGCGGCAGAACCAGAATACCTGGCTGCGGTGCGGGGCGACCCGCGCAACGTGACGGCCCGCCAGTGGCATGGCGACAATCTCGCGCTCCTTGGCCGGATGGATGAGGCGATTCGAGAGGGACGTGCCTCCGTCGACCTCGACCCGTTCTCGTCAGTTGCAAAGAACGACTTCGCCTATTCGCTGCTCAGTGCCGGACAGTTTGACGAGGCGATCCGGGTAGCCCGCGGTGCGATCGAACTCGACTCGACGATGACGTACTCGCAGATGTATGGAGGATTGGCATTCGCATTCGCCGGGAAACCCGACAGTGCCCTCGTGCGATTCGAGCGGTTCTATCAACTTGATCCCATTGGACCGATGGCGCGCGGAATACATATTTTTGGATTGGCGCTGGTGGGCCGGTGGGCAGACGCAGATCGTGAACTCGTCGCGCTGGAACACGCCTCGCCGGGAGGTTCACGCGACATCGACCTCGTCATCGCACACACTGCGCTCGGAAACAAAGAGGCGGCACTGGCCGCGCTCGAGCACGCCACACGCGAGCGGTCCTTCTTCCTGGCGAGTACAGCACTCGGCTGTGAGCCGACCTTCAGCCCGCTCAAGAGCGAGCCACGCTTTCTCGCGGCACTCAAGCAGCTCGGCCAAGGACTCTGCCCCGGCACACCGAAGTGGCCGATTCCGGCGCGACCGAAACACTGAAGGACAATTCCCGCTCCCGATCGGAGAATTCGCATGTCCACGCTCCCGCGTCTCATCGCGCTCCCGCTGATCACACTCCTTGCCCTGATACGCCCACTTGCCGACGGTGATGCTATTCGCGGTTTCACGGCGGGGGGCGCCAAGATCGAGCGCGGCTGGGAACAGAAGTTCAAGGCGATACCCGATCCCGCGCGCCTCCGCGAAGCGATGCGCCGCCTCACTGCGCGGCCGCACCACGTCGGCTCCGCCTACGACAAAGACAACGCCGAGTGGATCCGCGCACAGTTCGCGTCATATGGATGGGACGCGAAGATCGAGCAATACCAGGTGCTCTTCCCTGTTCCACTCGAGCGCGTCGTGGAACTTGTCGCGCCAACAAAGTTTGTCGCGTCACTCGAAGAGCCAGCAGTCGCGGGTGATCCGACCTCAAGTCAGAAGAGCGAGCAACTCCCGACATACAATGCCTATTCCGCCGATGGTGACGTCACTGCACCGCTGATCTACGTCAACTATGGCATTCCC
>JANYCP010000069.1 GCA_025360265.1 Gemmatimonadota bacterium | reverse complement strand
CTGGCGTTCTTGATCAATGGTGCCATTCTCGTCCTCGCATCGGCAACATTCCACGGCACCGGCCATGAATCCGTCGCCGATATCGGCGATGCGTACAAGTTGCTCTCACCGCTGCTCGGTACATCCTTCGCAAGCATTCTCTTTGCCGTCGCACTGCTCGCGTCAGGTCAGAACTCCACCGTGACAGGCACACTCGCTGGCCAGATCGTGATGGAAGGCTTCCTCGATATCACCTTGCCGCCGTGGATTCGGCGACTCATTACCCGGCTCATTGCCATCGTGCCCGCGATCGTGGTGACGGCGCTGTATGGCGAACACGGCATCGGGACACTGATCATCCTCAGTCAGGTTATTCTGGCTTTGCAGTTGTCGTTCGCTGTTATTCCGCTCGTGTTGTTCACCTCATCGCGCGCCAAGATGGGCGAATTCGTCAATCATCGCGTGACATCGGTGCTCGCGTGGACCACGGCGTTCGTGATCGCCGGGCTGAATGGCTGGCTACTCTTGACCATGGCAAAACAATGGCTGGCATGAAATGGGTTTTCGCGGTGGGCTGCTGGCTGCTGCCTGTTCCCGGTTTGGCCGCGCAGCAGTCGAAAGCGCTGCCGCCGATTGATACGGATCGTCCGGACCTGACCGATGGCACCGGTACCGTGGCGAAGGGACATCAGCAACTCGAAAGTGGCTACACGATCCAGTGGTCGCGCGACAACACGGTGTCGCACTCAGTGCCAGAGTGGTTGCTGCGTCTTGGCCTCTTCGATGGCGCCGAGTTGCGAATTGCCGAGACATTCCGAACGCTCGGCACGCCGATTGAAGGTGTGGCGCTGAGCGGATGGGACGACGTTCAGGTCGGCACGAAGATCCGGCTGGCTGCACAGAAGGGCCTCCGTCCTTCCGTGTCGATGGAAGCGTTCACCTCGCTTGCCACCGGCGCCGCCGAGATCTCCGCTGGGCGAGCGTTGCCAGGCGCAGCACTGCTGGCCGAATGGGACAGCGACGGCCCGTGGTCGGCGGGTGTCGAGCTGCAGGGAGCGAAGGGCGTTGAGAGTGGTGTCAGCTCCGCTGTCTCGCTGTCGATCCAGTTTCGGCCATCCGATCCGGTTCAGTTTTACGGCGAGGTCTACACGCTGCGCTCGAACGCAGCCAGTTCACCGGCCGAGAGCTATTTCAACGCAGGCATCCTGTTGCTCCTGACGAACAGCGTGCAGATCGACGCCCGGATCGGCTTTGGGCTGACTCATGACGCCGATCGGTCGTATTTCGGCCTCGGACTCGCCCTGCGACGATAGCACCGGGCAGCGCATCCGCCTCTCCGTTCCCCGGTGTTTCTGCTACCTTTCACGTTCGCCAACCCAACGGGCCCCTGTCCATGTCCGATCCGATCGAGCGTCTGCGTTCGGCGCTCCGCGACACCTACACCGTGGACCGCCAGATTGGCCAGGGCGGCATGGCGACCGTGTATCTCGCGGAGGACCTGAAGCATCATCGCAAGGTGGCGATCAAGGTGCTGCGCCCTGAGCTGACGGCGTCGCTCGGCACCGACCGCTTCCTCCGCGAAATCGAACTCGCGGCCAAGCTGCAACATCCCCATATCGTTCCCGTGTACGACTCCGGTTCGGCCGACGGGCAGCTCTACTACGTGATGCCCTTTGTCGAAGGTGAGTCGTTGCGCGACATGTTGCAGCGCGATGGCCGGGTCACGATAGAGCGGGCCGCGGAGATCGTGCGCGACGTGGCAAGCGGACTCGCGTATGCTCACAAGCAGGGGATCGTTCATCGCGACATCAAGCCCGAGAACATCATGCTCTCGGGTGGTCATGCCGTTGTCGCCGATTTCGGCATCGCTCGGGCTATCGACGCCTCGCGCGCCGAGAACGCCGGCCTGACCGGCACCGGGATGGCAATTGGCACGCCGGCATATATGAGTCCCGAGCAGGCCACAGCAGACGCTGTTGACGCTCGCACCGATCAATACGCGCTGGCGTGCGTCTTCTACGAAATGGTGAGCGGGGTGCAGCCCTTCACTGCACCCACCATGCAGGCGCTGCTCACCAAAGTTCTCACTGGCGTTCGCCCGAAGCTTGTGACCGTGATTCGCAGCACGCCTCCTGGGCTCGACACGGCGGTACAGCGCGGTCTGGCGCAAGATCCGGCCAATCGTTTTCCCGACATCATGGCATTTGCGAACGCGGTGACGCTGGAGAGCAGTGGCGCGGCCGCCGCAACGCGCGAGAGCCGCCGCTGGAAGCGAACCGCCATTGTCGGCGTGTTGGCCGTCGCCGCGTTGGCGATCGTTGCCGTGTTTGCGATGCAGCCACATCGTGACGTGGTATCCGGCGCCGAGACGATTGCGGTGGTGCCCTTCAGTGCCAGCGGAGCCGGCGTCGAAAATCTCGGCGAGGGGATGGTGGACCTGATCGGCGGAAATCTCGACGGCGTTGGTGGCATTCGCACGATCGAGTCACGCCAGGTATTGCGCGCATGGCAGCGACAGGTCAAGGGTGGCACGGGTTCGCTTGATGACGCGATTGCGGTGGCTCGCAACGTCAAGGCAGCGTCAGTACTCACGGGCAGCCTGCTGGCCACCGGGCAACGCACCAGGCTCACCGCAGCACTTTACGACTTGAGTGGCAAGCAGCTCGCACGCGAATTCGTCGAAGGTCCGACCGATTCAGTGTTGACGCTCGCCGATGGGCTCGCACTCAAGTTGTTGCACGGCATCTGGAGTTCAAAGGACCCATTGCCGTCGGCGAAGAGCTCGGCGATCACATCAACGTCCATGGAAGCGATACGCGCATACCTCGAGGGTGAGAAATGGTATCGTCGCGGTCGTTGGGATTCGGCGCAGGCTGCATACGAGCACGCAGTGCAAGCTGACTCGACGTTCGCAATTGCCTGGTACAAGCTGGCTAGCACACTGGGCTGGGAAGGACAGGTCGGTACGCCGGCGTCAGGCGCGGCTGGCAAGAACGCCGTGAAGTATTCCGCGTCGGTTCCGCCGCGCGTCCGCTCGATTCTCGTGGCGTACGAAATGTTTCAGCGCGGACTCCCGGAAGCGGCTGATTCGATGCGCAAGTACACAGCGGACCATCCGGAGGATGCCGACGGCTGGTACCTGCTTGGCGAGGCGCAGTATCACACTCGCGGCTATCACCCGCTGCCGGCCGCCGACCTGCGCGCGCCGTTCGATCGAGTGCTGCAACTCGACTCCACGCTTACCGCTGCCGCCATTCATCCGATGGAAGTGGCGCTCGAACAGAATGACACCGCGCTCGGGAAGCGTTACCTCAAGGTATTCCAGGAGGCCCACGCGGAGGACGAGGCGAAGGGTGCCGCCGCCGCGATGTCCGTGCTGCGCGGTGCTGACACCGGTTTCGCGTCGATGATGACCGTTTCCGCTGGCGGCATGCGCATCGCAGCGCTGACGGCAACCGCGCGATCGCCCGGAGTGAACGGCAGCAAGGTTGACACAATGATCCGCAAGTTTGTGTCGCAGATTCCGCCGCAGGCACGCTTGCAAGGTCTCCTGT
The DNA here is from genome assembly GCA_025360265.1 of Gemmatimonadota bacterium. Taxonomy (GTDB): domain Bacteria; phylum Gemmatimonadota; class Gemmatimonadetes; order Gemmatimonadales; family GWC2-71-9; genus Palsa-1233. The sequence goes on along the minus strand of JANYCP010000069.1, from coordinate 3,805 downwards.
TGGAAGGGACGTACAACGGCGCGATTGGTCGGCAAATCGCCGCGCGGCAGGTTGGCGATTCGCTCGCGACGCTTCCCGGTGGCGGCGATCTCCGCCAATTCGTCAGCATCATGCCTGTGATCGGTGGCTTCATCGATTCGGCAATGGCGGCTCGGTTCTCCGCTTCGCTCGATTCGGCTGTCTTGAAGAATCCGGCGTCGATGCCGTTCGTGGCGTATTACCGCGCAATGATGGCGCTCGATCAGGGTCACCCCGACAAGGCTGCCACCATTCTGCAGCCGGCGCTCGCCGCATTGACGCCGAATTCCCCGTCCTTCTTGCGCGGCGGACTGGTGGGCCTCGATGGGCTACGAATGCTCGCTCAGGGTGATGTCGCCCACGGCGTTGCGCGGACCGATTCGGGGATGCGAATGGTTGGTGGGTTCGGCGGCAATCCGGTATTTGGTGGCGCGGTGTCGTTGAGGCTGGCGATGTATCTCGCCTCTCAGCCGGCGACTCGCGCAGCAGGTATCCAGCGTTTGCGTGACGGGTTTACCGACCAGATCGCATTTATCCCAATTGTGCAGTACGACCTCGGCAAGGCATACGAAGCCGCCGGTGACAAGACGAATGCCGTCGCCTCGTATGGTCAGTTCCTCCGCCTGTGGGACCATGCCGATTCCAATTTCCAGGCGCGCGTGCGTGACGCCAAGGACGCGTTGGCGCGTCTGACCAAGGAAGGTGCGAAATAATGGCTGATACGACTGACACGGCGGCGATTGGGCGCAAGCTCGCGGACGAACTCGCCGAGGGATGGAGCAAGGGTCGCGTTGATCTCATGGTGGGAGTATTCGCCGACAATCCGACATTCATCGAGACGCCGTTCTCGACGCCACTCCATGGCACGGAAGCCATCAGGCAGTGGGCGAGTGACATTCCGTATTACCAATCGGAAGCGACCTTCACGACCGGCGAAGTATTCGTGGTGGGGCCGTGGTTCTCAACCGAGTTCAAGCTGGTCTTTCGTCGGCGCACCACCGGCGAATGGGTTGACGCCCGTGGCGCACTCTTCGCCGAAACCGATGGGACCAAGATCAGCGAACTCCGCATGTACTGGCATCGCTGGAACGGTGGCCAGGAAACCTCGGTCAGCTAAACCGGTCAGCACGGCGGGGGACACATGTGTCTCTTCTGAGGGACACCCTGCCGATCGACGGATTGGTAACACCTTGATTGACAACACGTTGGCAGTGGCACGGATCTGGATATCTGGTGCCGTATCTATTCCAGCGTTGCCATCGGAGGTTGTATGCTGACACTACTCGCGGCCGCGATTATCGGACCGGCGGTTGCCGACACGGATCGGGTCATCAAGGCAGTTCCACCGATCCAGGTCACTCTCAATAATGGCGGCAACTTTGCGCCGGGCGGACTGGTCAATGTCCGCGTCGAGACCGCCGACGATGGCTATCTCATGGTGTTTCGCGTCGATGGTGATGGTCATATCCGAGTGCTTTTCCCGCTCGATCCGGACGCCGATGCGTTCGTGCGTGGTGGCAAGGAATACGAACTTCGCGGCCGTGGAGATCGGTCGACCTTTCTTGCCGACGATCGCGGCGGGAGCGGAATGATCTACGCAGCACTCGCGCACCAGTCGTTCTCTGTTCGTGATTTCAGCGCGAATGGACACTGGAACTACGATGCGCTGCGCCTCCCCGACAGCACCACCGACCCCGAAAATGACTTGAGCGCCATCGTCGGCCGGATGACCAACCGCGCGCGCTTCGACTACGATGCCATTGGATACCGGGTGCAGGACATCGCGTCGGTCGGCGCCGTTGCTGGAGTCGCCGGCTACTATCCTGGCTTCTACGACCCGTACTACAACCCGCGGTGGCGTTGCCTCAGCTGTGGCTGGGGCTATCCGGGCGCTGACATCAATGTCGGCTTTGGATACTCGCCGTTCTGGGACCCGTGGCTTTATTCGCCGTGGGGTTACACCTATGGATACGGTTTTGGTTACGGCTTCACCGGCGACAACTGGTGGTATGGTCGGAACACCTACAACCCGATAATCGTCGTCGGTGGTGGTCGTCCTATCCCACAGGTTCCACCGGGAACGCGTTCGCGCCCGCGACCGGAGCTGCCGCCCACGGTCGTTACCGTCAACGGCCCGACCCGCACCAGTGATGGCGGACGCAATCGACCGGCGAACAATCCACCGCCACCGCCGCCATCTGCGCCGCCGACGACAACCGGGCGTACCAGTCCGCCACCGTCGGTGAATCCGGGCACGCGTTCACGTCCACGGCCGAATGACATTGCGGTGACGACGACTCAACCGGTCCCGACGACGGGCAGTCCGGCACAGGCAGCGACGCCCTCGGTGCGCCCGGTGTTCCGTCAGCCCCAGACCGACCAGGTTCCGCAGCCGCGCCAGGAACAGCCGCAACCGCAGTCGCGCCCGGTATATCGGGAGCCGCCGCGCCAGGCACCACCGCCGCCACCGCCACCGCAGCAGAGTGCGCCGCGGTCCGCTCCGACGTCATCGGCACCGGCACCACAAGTGCACACCGCGCCACCACCAGCCTCGACGACATCAAGGCCGAGGGGTGGTGGGAGATAGACGATAGGCGATAGGAGATAGGACAAAGCCGGCATTCTCAAGCGAGTGCCGGCTTTGTCCTATCTCCTATCGCCTATCGTCTATCTATTTCGCGCAGCGAAATCCGTCGCCCACTCCAGATACTCCGCACTTCGCAGTCCCGACCGCATCGCGGCATCCGTCGCAGCCGCTTCGGCCATCTTCTCGTCGAGCATCAGGTAGGCAAGCAGAGGTCCGCCGGTACGGTTGGCACTGTTGCAATGCAGCAGCGTCGGCGTTCCGTTCGCGGCGCGGAGCGCGGCAAGTACCGTCGCCATCGCGACGTCGCTGAGGTCGCCGGAAACGATGGGTGCGTTGACGTAGTGGACGCCGAGGGCATGTACCGTTGCGGCCTCATCGTACCCGCGCTCTTCCATTGATTCGCGCAGGTCGATCACGGTGCGCACGCCGGCAACGTGGAGAGCTGTGAGTTGGGCTCCTGATGGCTGGCCCGACACGACGAGCCACGGCAGAGGCGACGAGGCGTTGATGATGCCCTGGGCGGCGGCAAGGAGCGACATGAGGCAATCTTAGCGGTCGGTGCGTGTATTTTACAGTCAGCATGGCAGCAATCACGGTAGCCTTGTGCCAGTTCCGGCCGTCCAAGGGGTCCTTGGCGGCGAACCTCGATCAAATCGAGCGCGTATTCGGCATGGTCGCGACCGCGCCCTCCCCACCAGACGTGCTGGTCTTTCCCGAAGCGATGCTGACCGGGTATTTCCTGGAAGGCGGCGTACGGGATCTCGCCGTTACTGCCGATGTCGTGTTCGAGGAACTCAAGAGCCGCCACGCTCGCAGCAAGGCGCCACCAGTCGAAGTCTGCCTCGGTTTCTACGAACGTGCTGACGACCGGCTCTTCAATGCCGCGATCTGGATCGCGCTCGGCGGCACCGACGCCGGCATCCGCCATGTCCATCACAAGGTGTTCCTGCCAACGTACGGCGTATTCGATGAGGAACGGTTCGTCGAAGCGGGTCGCGATGTGCGCGCCTTCGATACGCGATTTGGTCGGGCGGCGATGCTGGTGTGCGAAGATGCCTGGCATTCAATCACAGGTACTATCGCGGCTATCGACGGTGCGCAGTTGATCGCAATCGTTGCCGCGAGTCCTGCGCGCGGCATCGCACCTGACGCGAACAATCCGGGACAACCCACATCGCTGGTGCGCTGGGATCGCGTCGC
>JANYCP010000063.1 GCA_025360265.1 Gemmatimonadota bacterium | reverse complement strand
GCGCCGGATCCGCGTAGCCGAGCGCGATCACCTTCTTGGTGGCCGCCTCGACGGCATCGAGTTGGTCGCTATGCGACGAGCCGGTGTGGTAGGCGACATCGGGCAGCATTGTGATGTAACCGCGCGACGTGGCCTCGATTGGCATGTTCCCCATGCCGGTGATGAACGACGGTGCGGTGTAGCGGTTCATCGTCTGCGAATTCTTTTCGTAGAACGTCACCAGCATCGGCCGCTTCTCACCCGGCTTGTAGTCATCAGGGAGTGCGAGGATCCCCTGCAGCTTGTCGCCTCGCTTGGTCACGAAGTCGAACAACACCCGGTGGCCCCAGAGGTATTCGGCTTGCTGCGGATTGGCATTCGACAGCTTGGCAGGATTGGCGAGATCGGCGCCAGCCAGCAGCAGATCGGGGAACTCGCTGAAGGTCTGGCGAGTATAGAGGTACTTGTCGCCCTGTGTGGCACGCACCGGAGTGGAGTACGCCGCGTCGTCGAACACGATCGACTGCAGCGTGCCATTAACGACGCGCGAGAAGCCTCCCTTCTTGGTGTACTCGCCGTAGCTGGAAAGCGTCACTGGCTTGCTCAGGTCGATCTCGCGTGCCGCTTGCGATGCCCGCTTCACCGACGAATCGATCGGTTCCATTCGCGCATAGCGATACACGACCTTGTCCTTGGTGCCGGCGCCGGTGGTGATGTTCTTGGGCGTTCCCCCGACGGCATACGGTAGCAGCCACATGTCGAAGCGGTGGTTGACGATCACGCCGCTGCCGTCGGCGGCGTAGCCCGCCACGGAATACGGCGGCCGCGGGCCCGGGTGATCCTCTTCCATGTCGGCGAATGAGACCCCCGATGGAGCCGCCAGGGTCCGCGGGCTCCCGGACGCGAGGTCTATCACCTGCCAGCTCGCGTCCTTCCAGTAGATGAACTCGCGACCATCGGGAGAAAGTCCCGGCGCGTGTGCACCGGTGAGTTGCCCAGTGAGCAACTTGGTCCGTTCACCGGTGAGGAGATTCACGCGATAGAAGTCGGCGGCAGGACGCTTGAAGTCCGAGATGTAGGCGCGCGGATCCCGACCGATTGCCCATTGTCCGGTGGGCGGCAAGTCGAGCTCGCGCATCGACGAATCACTCAGCGCGATGTACCTCGCCTGGGCGATGTCGAACTCCTCACGGAAGATACGATTCCGGTCGGCATCAGACTGCACCATCTGCACCGACTGGATTCGCTCGTCCTGCGTGCGCCAGACGTCCACATCCGCCACCGAATCCGGGCTCTTCTTCTTCGACGTGTCCGCCGCAGCGCTCTGCGGGATGATCCCGACGAACACCCTGCGCGCATCGTCGCTCCACGCCAGTGCTGCACGGTCTGACAGTTCGAATCCCTTGGGGAATCCAGCGGCCGTTGCTGGGTCAAGCGTCGCTGCTGCTCGCTCATCGTTGTTGATGTCGGCGAACACCATCAACACGTTGTGTCGCTCGCGCATCTTCTCGACGTCGCGTCCCTTGAGCGCCGCGATCCCGGTACCGCGATCATTCCACAGGAGGCGCGCATACCGGAGCGAGTCGTTGTCGAGCACATCGGTGCGCCCGGTCTTTAGCGACAGCAAGAAGAGTCCGTTGCCATCACGCACGGCGGCGTCGACGGTGTACGCCATCAACTCGCCGGTGCGATTGAAGGCCGTTTCACCGACGCTGCCGAGAAATTGGGTGCGATTATTGGCGAGATCGTGGATCAGGATATCGGCTCCGCGCGCCGCGGTTCCGGCCGCTGGTGCAGCAGCGCCTGCTCCGGCCGCCGCGCCCGCGGCACGACGGCGCAGTAGCAAGTGCGTGCCCGTTGGCGAGAAGACGGCGCTCTGAATGTCCTGCCAGGATTGCACCCTGCCGGTGGCGAGTTCACGCAATTCGAAGTGTCGCGGTACCGCTGGCGGTGTTGCCGCGGCGCCACGCCCACCGGTCGCTGGTGGAACGGCCTGCGTACCTGGAGTCGCCGGAGTATCCGACGCCGGTACCGGCGCAGCACCACCGCGTCTTCCGCCGCGACCACCGGCTGTCGCCGCCGGGTCGACCTGGTAAACAATCCACTTCGAATCGGGCGAGAACACCGCACCGGTGGCGTCGGCGATCTCGACTTCGTTGCTCGTGGCGATGTTCCGGATGTGCAGCACCGGCTTCGCGTCAGTCGTCGGCACGTTGGTGAAGCTCAGGCCGTATGCGACCCACTTGGCATCGGGTGCCAGAGCCGCACCGTTGATCGTGCGCCACCGGGCATAGTCATCGATCGACAGGACCTTCTTGCCGGTGGTGGCGGCGGGGGTCTGGCCATTGGCCGATACGGCGGCGAGAGCAACGAGCGCGGCGATCGAGGCGACGAAACGCATCAGTCGGCATCCGGATGAGGTTAGTGGAACAGGTACCAGCGTACGGCAGGGCACTCAATCAGTCAATGCTCCCACGGGCATTTCGCTCCGCTGGTGCCACAGCTGAGCACACGGTACGTTTGGCCATCCATGACAGACGCCGTGAATCGCCTCACTCAGGCACTCCACGATCGATACCGCATCGAAAGCGAAATTGGCGCCGGCGGCATGGCGACGGTTTACCTCGCCCAGGACCTGAAGCACGATCGCAAGGTCGCCGTCAAGGTGCTGCGACCCGAGCTCGCGGCGGTCATCGGCGCCGAGCGATTCCTCGCCGAGATCAAGACGACTGCGAACCTGCAGCACCCGCACATTCTCGCGCTGTTCGACTCGGGCGTAGTCACGACTGAATCCACGCCCCATGCTCCTAGCCCCATGTCCTATCTGTATTACGTCATGCCATACATCGACGGCGAGTCATTGCGCGATAGGATGAGCCGAGAAAAGCAGCTGCCGATTGTCGACGCCGTGCGAATCGCTCGTCAGGTGGCCAATGCACTCGACTATGCCCATCGGCACGGCGTGATCCATCGCGACATCAAGCCGGAAAACATCCTGCTGCACGATGGCAGCGCGCTCGTCGCTGATTTCGGTATCGCCCTCGCCGCAAGCAAGGCGGGCGGTTCCCGCATGACCGAGACCGGCATGTCGCTCGGCACGCCGCAGTACATGAGCCCCGAACAGGCCATGGGTGAGCGCGACCTCGATGCACGCACCGATGTGTATGGGCTGGGCTGCGTGCTGTACGAAATGCTGGCCGGCGAGCCGCCATTCACGGGCCCCACGGCGCAGGCCATCGTCGCGAAGGTGATGACCGAAAAAGCGGTGTCCATTCTCCATCGCCGTGACACCGTTCCGCCGGGTGTTGAGCACGCTGTGACCGTCGCGTTGCAAAAGATTCCCGCCGACCGGTGGGCAACCGCTGCGGCGTTCAGTGAAGCGTTGGACGGGAAAGGGAGAGACGAGAGAGGAGAGACGAGCGGCGTACGTCGCACGACCTCTTCTCTCGTCTCTCGTCTCTCGTCTCTC
>JANYCP010000021.1 GCA_025360265.1 Gemmatimonadota bacterium | reverse complement strand
CAAAGTCGCCAATCAGGTCGAAACCGGCGCTGAAGAGGTGGCAGGTATCGGCACAGAATCCAACTCGGTGGCGAACGTCTTCCCCCACCAAGTCCCGGAGCGCCTTCAGTTCCCCGAAATCTCGCCCCAAGGCCGTGCCGGTACCTGCCGTCGTTTCCATCAGCACCTTGACCCCCCCGGGCGCCTTACGCAGCGCCTCGGTCAGGGCGCCGGCGTTCCGCTCCAGACCGGCGTCCCTCCCATCGATATGGTTACCCGGATGGGAGACGATGGCATCCAGCCCGAGAGCGTCGGACCGGGACAGTTCACCTTGAAACGCCTCGGTCGATCGGGCCCGCAGCGCGGGGTCGGGGGAGGCCAGGTTAATCAGGTACGAATCGTGCGAGACAATGACCGCAACTGGATGAGCGTCGCGGGCTGCCTGGAAGGCGTCCGAGATCTCCCGGGTGATCACCGGCTCCCGCCACATGTTCGGCGTCTTGGTGAAGAGCTGGATCGCCGTAGCCCCGATGGCCGCTCCACGGCCCAGGGCCGTGGCGGGTCCGCCGGCAGTTGAGACGTGGGCCCCGAGCAGTTCCGCGCGGTGTGCCTTCTGGGCGACCACTTTATGCTGGCGAGGTTGCGTGGCCGAAGTCGTACGCTTCATCGATACCTCTGCGGCACTATCCCGCCCCGGCCCGAAGGCCCGCGGAACGCGACCGCTGATCGTCCTGCTCGGTGACCACTCTGCCCGTCCAGACGGTCTGGAACGGGATCTCCTGCGAGCCGGCTTCCAGGTCGCTGAGGCCGACGATATTGCCCAGCTGCCAGGTCGGCCAGCGCTCGTGATTGCAACTTGCGCCACTCTCTCCGGCGACCGGACTCACCTGAATGAAGCCTTCACGGCGGCCCGAGCGACAGGGGCACAGGTGGTGGTGCTCATTTCCGATGGTGAACCCGACGACCTGATCCGCGCTGCTGAAGCGGGTGCAGATGAGGCCATTCTGCTCCCCGCCGAAGGGGCATTGCTCCTGACCCGGCTCCGTGCCCGTCTGGTCGCTCCTCGGATGACATTGCATGGTCCCGGTGGCAGCGACCTCAAGCTCTTTGAAGTCCTCCAGGAAGTCGCGACCGAATTGCACCGCGACGAAATGCTGCACGCGCTGGTTCGGGCACTTGCGGTTGCACTCGATGTGCGCTCAGTGAGTTGCGTGCTGCATTCCGAGGCGAGCAACACCGGCCGACTCGTCGCCGCCACCGACGCGCCCAAGGTGCGCGACATCGATGTTGATCTGGAAAAGTGGCCCGATGCCGTCGCCGCACTCGGCTCAGGCGAAACGGTTTTCATTCGCGACGTGAACACCTCGCCGCTCTTTGAACCAATTCCCGGTCGGGCCGCATCGGCCGCAGCCGTCGATTTCGACACGGCTGCCGCGATTGCGCTGTCGCCACTGGGGCGCGCCATCGGCACCGTGGTCCTGCGCACCAAGCGCGGCGAGTCGCCGCTCACCGCCGGCGCGGTCGCATTTGCCGAACTGGCCGTCGCCGCTACCGCGCGCCTGCTCGAGGCCGACGACCGGCGCGGCGCGATCTCTCGCCGTCAGGCCATTGCCGCGCACGTCGATCCGCTCACCGGCTGCGGCACGCTCGACGCGCTCGATCGCCGCATTCGTGAAGAGTTCGAACGCGCCCGCCGCTATGACGTGAACTTCTCGCTCGTCCTGCTCGATGTCGATGGCATGAGCCTGATCAACGAACGCCTCGGTCGCGACGGCGGTCACCGCGTGCTCGCCGATCTCGGCCGCTTGCTGCAGCGTGAGCTACGAGCCCCCGATTTTGTGGCGCGCTACGGCGGCGAAGAATTCCTGCTGCTCTTGCCCGAAACCGACCTGGAAGGCGCTCGCCTCACGGTCAATCGCATTCGCGAAAAGCTCGGCCCCGCCGGCCTCGGCGAACTCCACCTCGGAGTCCGCTGCCGCCTCACGGCTGGCGTCGCGGTCTACCCGCACGCTGGCGTGCACAAGCCGGAAGATCTCTTCGCGATGGTGGAACAGGCGTTGTTGGCAGGGAAGGCGCAGGAAGTGGAGCGAATCGGGAGTGCGGCGTGATGTGGTCGTTGGTCGTTAGTCGTGGGTCGTTGTCCACGACTCATGACTAACGACTAACGACCTCTGTTCTTCAACCAGGCAATTGGATCCAGCGCGATCTGATTCGCGCCACGAATCTCGAAATAGAGGTGTGGTCCGCGCGCCGAGTTCTGACCGCCGACGGTGCCGATCGTTGCCCCGCGCGCGATCTGTTCGCCTTCCTTGACCGCGGCGCTCTGCAATTGCATGTACAATGAGTAGTAGCCGTTGCTGTGCTGCACGACGGCGCTCAGGCCGTAGGTCGAGAACCGCTGGACACTCACCACGGTGCCTGCCGCGACCGCCTTGATCGGCGTTCCCACCGCCGCCTTGATCCCGATCCCCGTCCAGTGAATCACGCCGCCGCCCTGCGCGGCGGAGAGCGTGTCCGGCCCGAAGCGGATGACGATGTCGCCATCCACCGGCCAGTCGAGCTTGCCGATGTCACTGGTGGTGAGCGAACCCGCCATCGGAGTGTTGACGGTTTCCGGTCGAGCCGCCCGATTCGCATCGGCCGCCTTCTTGGTTTTGCTCAGTGTCGCCAGCAGCGTATTCAGCGAGGCCTCATCCTTTTCGACGGCCGTCAATCGCTGCTTGGTCTGACTCTGCGTGCGTTGCAACTGGGTCAGTTGTGTCTGTCGGTCGGCGGTGAGCTTGTCATAGGTGGCAATTTCCGCCTCACGCTGCACCACTTTCTGGTCCAGCTCGGACCGCACACCGAGTAGCTTGTCTCGCTCGCGCTTCACGTTGCGAGTCAGCTTGGTGACGTCCTCCACCAGTACCCGATCGGCGCGTGAGGTGAGGTACAGGTACTTGTAGCGGGTCAGTAGCTGGCCGAACGATTCCGCCGTCAGCAGCACCTGAAAGGTGTACAGCGGCCCACGCCGGTAGATATCCGCGAGGCGTCGCTGCAGCACTGCTCTCCGGTCGGCGAGATTGTCCTGCGAGAGCGTCAGCTCAGCCGCGGAGCGATCGAGCTGCGAACTGAGTCCGCTGATCTGGTGCTCGATCGTGTTGACCAGGCGATTGGTGGCGTCGCGCTGTTGCTCGAGGTTGCGCAGCGTGGCACCCACGTCGCTCACCTGCGATTGCAACCGCATTTGCTGGCGCTGCAGGTTCTCGCGCTCCAGGCGGATTTCGTCGAGACGCTTCTTCGATTGTTCGAGGTCGGACTGCTGGGACGAGAGACGAGAGACGAGGGATGCGAGCAGGAGGAATGCGAACAGGCTGGGGCGGGACATCAGCGGGGCTTCGTGGCTAGCACCCGATCCGTCGTGCGCCGCAATCCCTTGGTCACGCTTTCATCGCGCAGGTGCCGTCCCACGCTGACGAGCGACCCGCCAAATCCCAGGAGCACGCCGAAAATCAGGAGCAAGCACGCTTGGCCGGCGCCGAAGAACTGGAGGCCGAGTCCCAACCCCATCTTCTGCGAGCGAAAGAGACCAAAGACCGTCGCACAGAGAATCACGGCGAGCGTCCCGCCGAGAAATCCCTTGATGGCGCCCTCGACAAGGAACGGACCGCGAATGAACCAGTCGGTGGCTCCGACCAAGCGCATGATCTGAATCTCCCGGGCACGTTGCAGCACCGTGATCCGGATCGTGACACCAATGATGACCATCGATACCAGTGCAAAGGCGAATCCCACGGCGAGTCCGATTAACCCTGCGATATCGCGCAGGGTGTCGAGTCGCTGCACCCAGTCCTGGCCGTACTTCACCTCATCGACAAAATCGAATCCCTTCAATCGTTCAGCGACCGCGGCGGCGCTGGCCGCGGTGCGGAACGCGGGCTTCAGCGTCAGTTCAATGGACGGCGGCAGCGGATTGACCTCGAGATCCTTGTAGACCTCCTGAAACTCGGTCAGATCGCGCTGCGCCCTGGCAAGCGCCTCGGTTTCCGAGACGTATTGCACGTCGAGCACTTCAGGAAACACGGTGATGTCGCTCATCGCCGCGCTCACCTGCTGGCTCGGCGTATCTCGCTTCACGAACGCGACGACCTGCACTCGTTCGGCCACCTGGCGAAGGGCGGTGCGCATGTTGAGCGCGACCAATCCGAACAGCCCGGTCACGAACAGCGCAAATGCGATCGTCGTCACCGACAGGATCGAGAGTGTCCGGGTGCGTCGGAACGCCAGCAACGCTTCACGAGTGATCAGGTTCATGCCGATGCCGCCGAGTCGAAGACCAGGCGTCCATCGCGAATTTCCAGCGTCCGTTTGCCCGCCGCTCGCACCAGATCGAGGTCGTGCGTCGCCATCACGACGACCGTCCCGGCAGCATTGATATCGCAGAGCAGTTGAAAGACGCCCCGCGTCGCGCGCTCATCGAGGTTGCCGGTGGGCTCGTCGGCCAGCAGCACCGGCGGATCGTTGACCAGCGCCCGGGCAATCGCGACGCGCTGTTGCTCGCCTCCCGACAACTCACGCGGCATCGATTCGGCTTTCATCGCGAGGCCGACCTGGTCGAGCACGCGAGCAACGCGGCTGGGAATCGTATCGGGACGGGCGCCAGTCACTTCCAGCGCAAACGCGACGTTCTCCGCGGCGGTGCGGTCCTCGAGCAGGCGGAAATCCTGGAACACCACACCCAGGCGGCGACGGAGACGCGGCACTTCGTCGCGGGTGAGTCTACCGATGGCAAACCCGCTCACGCGCACATCACCGGATGTGGGGCGCTCGTCAGCATACATGAGCTTGAGGAGCGTAGTCTTGCCAGCACCGGAATGACCGGTGAGAAAGACGAAATCGGCTCGACCGATGTGAAACGAGATGTCGTGCAGCGCGGCATCATTGCCGGTGGGATACTGCTTGCTGACCTTGGTGAAGCGAATCACCGCAGCGCGCCCGCCAAATCGTTGATCAGGTCGGCGGTGTCTTCGCAGCCGCACGACAGACGCAGGAACCCGTCCGGGATACCGAAGGCAGTGCGCTCCGCTGCGCTGAAGGCCTTGTGCGAAGTAAGCCGCGGCTCGGACACCAGCGACTCCACGCCGGCCAGCGACGGCGCGTGGGTGATCACCTTGAGGCGGCGCAACAGTTTCTGCGCGGCCGGTGCGCCGCCCTTGACGACCAATCCGACCAGCCCGCCATGGCCGTCGAACAATTTGTTCGCCAACGCATGATCCGGGTGGCTCTTCAGTCCGGGATGGTGCACCGCAGAAAATTCGCTGCGCCCGTTTGCCCAGTTGGCCACGGCCATTGCGTTGTCGTTGGCCCGCTCGACGCGCAGGGCCATCGTCTTGAGCCCGCGCTCGGTGAGCCACGCCGCATGCGGGTCGATCGAAGGGCCCCAGGCTCGCATCAGGCGAGTGACTTCATCAATCACAGTCGAACTGCCGGCGATCGCACCGGCGATGACATCGCTGTGTCCGCTGAGGTATTTGGTGGCGCTGGTGATGACGATGTCAGCGCCATGCTCCAAGGGCCGGAAGTTGATCGGCGACGCGAACGTCGAATCCACCAGTAACGCAATGCCATGCTCGCTGGCCAGCTTGGCGAGCAGCGGAACGTTGAGCACACGCATCGTGGGGTTGGTGAGTGCCTCCACGAAAATCGCGCGAGTGTTCTTGGTGACCGCTTTGCGCCAGTCGCGCGGCTTGTCGGGATCGACGTAGGTGACCGTGATGCCGTGCCGGGCAAACTCACCGTCGAACAGCACCCGCGTGCCGCCGTAGATCCAGAGCGACGACACGAGATGGTCGCCGGGACGAAGCACCGCGAGATGGGCCAGCGCGGTGGCCGCCATGCCGCTGGCGAGAAAGATCGCGCTCTCCGCGCCCTCGAGCAGCGCATACTTCCTGGCGATCTCGACCTGATTGGGATTGTTGCCGTACCGCGTGTAGAGCACTTCGTCGCTGCTGCCCACTGGGTTGCGGAAGGTTGCGCTCTGGTAGATCGGCGTGGCCACCGGTGACCAATCGGCGCCACGACGCGGCGAACCGTGTATCGAAATCGTGGACAGTCCGTGGCGGCGCGTCATGCGACAGCTCCAAGGTCGAAGGTGGCATCCGGGTAGGCAACCACGCAGCGGCGTCGCGCCAGTCCCTGCAGTGCATCGACGGTTCTCGGCACCGGCCAGCACAGTGCCTCGGCCACCGGCGGCGCAGCGGCGCGTCCCATGCGAATCAGCATGCGAAACGCGTCCCGCCAATCGTCGGGCGCCGAGCCGAGGAGATGCGGTTCGGGCGACTCGATTCCGATCGCGACAATCACGAGATCGTAGCGGGCGAGCGCGTGCTCGATGGCATCGGCGTGATTGTGATGCACGCCGCGCAACATCAATCGCTGCAGTGGCTGCTCGAGAATGGCGACGAGCAACTTGGCAATGACCTCGTCAGCGCAGGAGAAATCCATCAATCCCACTTCGGAAAAATCGAGTTGCGCATCGTCATCGGAAAAATCGCGCATCTCGGTCAACACCCGATCACGTACGGCGGCGCCGGTCGGACGAGTCACCAGATCGCTATATGGTGTGTCAACTGCCTCTCGCAGCATGAGGTCGACACGAATCAGCGCGCTCATTCGGCGGGTTCCTTGCCAGGGATCACGATCGTCACCTGGGAGCCGGGAAACCACGGCAACCCGTCGAAACGCGGCGGCTCGTCATCCCACGGCGGCACGATGGCCACGCGAGCAGTACCGCTGCGGATCGAGATGCTCCCCTCCCAGCGCGTGAGGTAACGCTTGATCCCGGTGAGTCCCTGCCCGCGTCCCGGATCACGGAACCGCGAGATCCCATGAATCAGTGCGGTCTCAAGTGCTTGTGCATCGCCCCACCGGTCGCCAAATCGCTTCCCTTGCGTCGCCTCCAGTGATCGGCGAAACCCGATCCCGGCGTCGCTCACCGCGATGACTGCCACCTTGCGCCCACTGAGCCGCTTGCGATACACGTAGACGTGTGCTGCCACCCATCCCGCCGTACCAGCATGTTCGACGATGTTCTGGCACGCCTCCGACAAGGACTGGCCGAAACCGCCAACCACCTTTGCATCGAGTTCCAGTTCGTCCATCAGCAGCTTCGTGGCGCGCTGCGTGATCCCCCCGACAATCTCCATGACATCGGCCGCGTTCCGAATGATCGTCACAGGGACCAGTGTGTCGCTAGTCTCGACCCCACGCTTCGACACCTTACCATGGATGTCGAACAGCGGCTCGGCATGGTGCAGCAGCCCAACCTTGGCCCAGTACGACGCGACGCCAGGTTTGACAGGCAATGTGAGCTCTGGCTTCGCCGCCCCCGCCTCAGCCAACGCCTGTCCGAGCGTAAGGAGTGCGACAAAACCAGCAGGCGATGCCCACTCCGTGGCGTGAGCGTCCACCAGCAACCGTTGCTCAGGTGGCCAGGGCCCAATCCCCGCGGCGAGCTGATCGATCGACAGATGATCAAGCGACTGCGGTACCGGGACGACCCGCGTCATGCCGACACCAGTTCGCCGCGGAGATGACGCATCAACCCGCCGGCGCCGCGAAAGCCTGCGTTACGCGCGGCGGCGCGATTGGCAGCGTCGAGCGCCGTCGGCACGTCATCGCCCGCAAGCAGGCGCGCGAAGCATGTGGCGCCGAACACGTCGCCGCAGCCGGTGGGATCGACGGCATCGATGACAGGCGCCGGGCGGAGCTCGGTGCGCAGGAGGGCGTCACGGTGTAGGGGCGCAGCAGGCTGCGCCCCTACACCGGAGTACCGCCCGTCGAGCCCATCAAACCCAGGCCGCGTCACGTAAACCACCCCACGCGGTCCCACCGTCACGTTGAGCAGCGACGCACCCGCCGCGATCGCGTCGGCCGCCACCGGTAGGGCATCGGGCCCCAGCTGCTGCATCTCTTCTTCGTTCATCTGCACGACATCGAAAAATGCAAACCAGGCCGGCGCGTTCGGCAACGGACGCAGCATGCGCATCCCGTCGGCGCCCATGCCGAGAAAGAGTGAATGCAGATCGGCATAGATCGGTCCGGCGAATCCCTGGCGCAACGCTTCCGCGGTGCCGAGGCACATCTCGAACCCGGAAATGAAGTTGACGAAGAGCGCGTCGAGGTCGGCGACCATTGGGCCGAGTTCCGGCCACGTCCACCCCGGGACGCCACC
>JANYCP010000011.1 GCA_025360265.1 Gemmatimonadota bacterium | reverse complement strand
GTGACGGCTATCGAAAGCGGACCCAGCGCATTGGTTGTGGACGGGTCAGCGCTGCATGCGACCAGTGCCAGCAACAGCGCCAAGCGTCTCATCGGTGATCGGGCCCCACGTCAGGTTCCGGCGGCGGCAACTTGACGCTGGGCGGCGCGGCCTGCACCAGGGTGGACGGTGCCGCTGCAATGGCGAGCAGACCGGTCACGGGGGTGGTGACACTGGCGGTGCGCCAGATGTATGCGTTGTTGGTGAATTCGGCGCCAGAAATCCACAGCGTCACCTGCGTCGCCTTTGGATTGGTCATGAAGGTCGAGCGATAGACCAGTGTCTTGAATGCGCTGATCATGCCAGCCCGCGCAATGGGCGACGGGTAGGTCGTCCAGTGCAAGCCGTCGGGGCTGCGCGCGAGGTAGAGCGCCGTGGTCGCGCACGATGTGCCGGTTGCATAGGTATTGTACAACGCCCAGTACTCGGCGCGTGCCGGGATCCACTGCACATCAATGTGCCAGATCGATTGACCGGGCTGCGCCAGATCGAGAGCGGTCGGAGCGCTCCAGCGAATGCCATCGGTCGACGTGCGTCGTTCGACGGTCGTCGTCGGTGCCGAGCAGCCCCGTTCTCCCGGATTGACCGACCACATCTGCCATGCGGCGTGCGGCGCGGCGCGCACTACGCTGGGCGAAACAAGTTGGTGATTCGGCACCGAGATCACGGTGGTTCCGGAATCCCAGTGCACGCCGTCGGCACTGCGCAGCACCTTGATGATGTTCTGCGAGGCCGTCACCGATCGGTAGTACACCCAGAGGTGGTTGTCGTTGTCGACCACCATGTCGGGATCGGAGAGATAGACTGGCGCGATACCCTTGACGAGCGGGTTCGTACCACCGACTGGCACCGTCCACGTCGCGGCGTCTTTGCTGTGATAGAGCGACGGATTCTCGTGCAGCGTGCTGCTGTTCGGATATGGCGTGATCGCCAACCAGTACCCGGTGGTCCCGCCGTGGGCGCGGACGACATCCGGATGCACCACCTGGCCCGATGAATCGTAGGTAGAGAGCGTGAGCGGCAACGCATCGCTCAAGGGGCCGCTTAATCGCTCCATTGGGAAGCACTCTGATGGATCGCAGGTCGATGCGGTAACGGTTGCCAAGCGCTTGCCGTTCACCAGCAGCTCGAGCTGCTGCACGCCACCGAATGGTCCCATGGTCCAGGCGGTCTGGCCAAACCCGCTCGAATCGCTGATCACCGGCGACGCAGGCACCGATCCGCCGCCAATGGGCACGACGAATTGCACCGGCACGCCGGCCATCGCCTTGCCGTCGCCGTCGAGCACCTTGAACTGGATTGGTGCGCCGAGCAGGTCGAGCGGGTCGGCCTGCTGCAGATCTCCACTGACAACGGTGATGGCCGTCGGCACTGGCGCGTGCGGGGTCGACGGCGCATCGGCCCGGCAGGCCGCACACAACAGGAGCCATGTCGCCCGTTTCCAGTGGCGGCCAGGAGTCAATACATACTCGCGATCGGTGGTGGGACTGCGGTCTGCTGAGCGGGGGAAGGCGTGGCAGAATCTACTCCGCATTTCTCCCCCGGCAACTGTGGGTTGATCGCGCCATGTGGCGCCTGTCCGACACCCCCTGAGCGGCGCAAACCCGCATGGTACGGGCATTGTAAGGAACGCGCGACAGGGTCTCCACCATGCGGGGCAGGATCCGTGCGCGCTTAGGTTGCAATGGCTTGCCACCGCCTCTTTCGGGAGATCCTGATGCTGCGTAGTCGTAGCTGTCGCCTCATGGTTCTGGTCTTCCTCACCGCCGCCATTTCGCGCCCGGCGTTCGCCCAGGGTGTGCAGCGCTTTGCCTCCCTCGATGATGCGATGAGCGCGGGTGCCGCGCTGAGTGGTCGGGGAGCACCGGCGGGACTGGTGTGGATCGAGGGTGGCGCGCGCTACTCGTACGCGGTGCGCGGCACGACCGGCTCGGTGATTCACGGGTTCGATCCCGCGAGGGCGAAGGACACCGTGCTCTTCACCGGCGATGGGCTCAAGTTTCCCGGGGCCGACAAGGCGTTTGCCTATCAGTCATTTCAGTGGGCGCGCGACTTCAAGCATCTCGTCTTTCAGGCCAATTTCCAGCCGCTGTATCGCCGTTCTGGTGTATCGGACTACTTCGTCTATTCGCTCGCGGACAAGTCGCTGAAGCTGGCCGCTACCGGCGCCCGCACCGGTGAGCTTTCACCTGACGGCACGATGCTCGGCGTCGAGCGCGGTGGCGACATGTACGTCGAGGATCTCGCGACGCACACTGAGAAGCGTTTGACGAGCGACGCGACGGAGTTGGCGTACAACGGGCACTTTGATTGGGTGTACGAGGAAGAGTTTGGCCTGCCCCAGGCGTGGAACTGGTCACCGGATTCGCGGCACATCGCATTCTGGCAGATCAATGAATCGAAGGAGCCAGTGATCCAGTTGTCGGATTATTCGGGCGCGCATCCCGATTGGGATCAGATTCGCATCCCGCAGCCCGGCGATTCCAATCCGCGGGCGCGTGTCGCGGCGGTTGACGTAAAGAGCGGCAAGAAGGTCTGGCTCGATCCCGGTGAGAGCGGCGAGTTCTACATTCCGCGGATCTACTGGACGAGCCAGCGGGACACGCTCGCCATGATCACGCTTGACCGCGCACAGCAGACGATGAAACTCTACTTCTTCGACGTCAACACCGGTGGCAAACGACTAGTGATGACCGAGACATCGAAGACATGGATCGATGTCTACGATTTCTACGCCGGCATCCAGGACATGATGTCGTTTCCGGAAGGGTCGCACGAGTTCTTCTGGATCTCCGATCGCGACGGGTGGCAGCACGTCTACCGCTACGATTATTCGGGCAAGCTGATCAACCAGGTTACCCACGGCGCCTGGAGCGTGACGCGGATGGAAGGGCTCGACGCAAAGGCGCAGATGATGTACTACACATCGACCGAAGTCTCGCCGCTGCAACGCCAGCTGTACTCGATCAAGTTCGATGGCACCGGTGCCCGGCGCCTGACAACGACGGAAGGCACTCACGCGATCAATATGTCCCCCAATGCCCAGTACTACCTCGACAGCTGGTCGTCGGTGACGAAGCCGAAGCAGGTGGAGCTCTGGGCGGTTGGCGGCAAGCAACTCAGTACGCTGGAGAACAACGCGTCGGTGTCGGAGTGGATCAGGACGCACGCCTACTCGCCGACCGAACTGCTCACCTTCACCACCAGCGACAACGTCAAGATCGATTTCTCGGTGGTGAAGCCGGTGCCGTTCAATCCGGCCCGAAAGTACCCGGTGATATTCGCCGTGTACGGCGGTCCTGGTTCACAGGGTGTGTACAACAATTTCAACGCCAGCACGCAGAACCAATGGCTGGCGCAACAGGGCTACATCGTGGTCAACGTCAACAATCGCGGCACCAACAACTACGGCTCCGCATTCATGAAGGTGGTCTACAAAAATCTTGGGCATTACGAGAGTCACGATTTTGCCGAGACGGCGAAGTACCTCGCGACACTGCCGTACGTGGACCCCAAGCGCATTGGCATCATGGGAACCAGTTACGGCGGGTACAGCACCGTGTACGCGATGGAGATGTATCCGGACCTCTTCACGGCGGGTGTGGCCAACTCTGCGGTGGCCGACTGGAAGCTCTACGACACGATCTACACCGAGCGCTACATGGGTCTGCTCGGCGACAACAAGGCGGGATACACCTCAAGCTCGGCGATCGAAAACGCCGGCAAGTTGACCGGACATCTGATGGTGATCCACTCGATGCTCGACGACAACGTGCATCCGCAGAATACGATGCAGTTGCTGACGGCGTTCACGACGGCGGGGAAGGACGTGGATCTTCGCATCTACCCGCCAGGCCATCACGGGGCAGCCTATGACCTGGCGAGCTTCAAACTGGTGACCAAGAACACGCTCGACTACCTGGCGAAGTACCTGCAGCCGAGCGGTGGAATTCCGTGAGCTAGCCGTTCCGGGCGCCCCAGAGCGCCAGCAGCGTGGGGATTGCCCAGACACCGATCGCGGTGCCCCACGCCTGCTTGTGCGTCGCCTTGCCGGCCACTCGCACACCGGTTGCGATAAGAAAGATTCCCCACAGCACGAAGAGATCGAACCGGCCGAGCACGGCGGCAAGTCCGGGGTGGGCGACCACGTCAATGAATCGCGCCGGGCTGACCGAGATTGCCGCAGCAGTCTGCGTGGCGTTCTCAGGAATCATGGCGGCGAGTCCCGCGCCGACGACGCTGCCCAACAAGCGGGGAAAGAACGAGAATGTCGCCACCATCATTGCGACGGTCCCGATATCGCGCACCTGTGCAATCTTGCCCCCAATCCACGCCAGCAAACCGACGATGAATGGACCGATCAGAAATACGGCAATGACGCCAAAGCTCCCGATTGTGCGAGCGACGGACATCGCTGACGCCTGTGCCTCGGGAGTCATTGCAGGGTTTTTCGCCGCCGCCTTCGCCATCCCACGGGCGATTTCCGCGTCGATGACCGGCTGGATGAGCCCCTTCGTGGCCAGATAAATCACCGTTCCCAAGACGACCAGCGCCAGGTACGGCACGAAGAACTTCCCGTCCGTTCTGCGCGCGAACACCGCACTCGGTGCGTAGAAGATCTCGGCGATGTCGCCCAGGCCCGGCCTGGCGGTGCGTTCGGTTGCGGCGTTGGTCATTTTGGGTCTCCGTGTGCGGTTCGGAGGGCGCAGCATGTTGCGCCCCTACAGTTACGCGTCCGACGTTTCGTTCTCTTTCATTCCCCGGTTACCGGCTCCTGCATCTCCTCGGCGCGCGGTGCGATGTGGGGCGATTGGTTGAGTAGCCGGGCGCAGGTGTTCCATCGGAGAATCGCGTCGTCGTCTCCGGCGGGGCGGATCGCCTCGGCCTTCTGGTACCAATCCATCGCCTCGCGGAATTCCTCGTACGCCGTATGTCGAGATCCTGGCGCCCGGTGCTCGAGCGCAGCCTTGGCGAGGCGTTCGCAAATCAGCCCGGCGTAATAGGCGCTGTCGTAGGGATCGGAAAGCTTGGCGAGTGACTCGCGGGCACGGCGTACCGCCCCCATGTCCCCGGCGAACTGGTCGGTCTGCGCCAGGAGCTTGGTGCGCAGCGCCCGCTGGTTGCCGGCATCCACTGCTGCGATGTCCCAGCAGATGCTCTCGGCCGCCCACGGTTGGTTGAGCAGCCGGTATTGCTCGGCCTTGTCGAGCGCCGCTGCGATACCAGCAGTGGTGAGGTGTTTGAGGTCGAACATCGGCCTACCTCCGAATGCATGAGAGGCGAGCAGCTTCCTCGCCCTGAGCGCAGCGAGGGGCCTCCAGGTTTCGTGCGGCACGGAGACTGAAGGTCCCTCGCCTGCGGCTCAGGACGAGGGTGAGCCCCGCACCAATCTCACCAACGCCTTCAGCGGATCATAGTACCGATCCACCACCCGTTCCTTGAGTGGAATGATGGCGTTGTCGGTGATCGTGATCCCTTCCGGGCACACCGTGGTGCAGCACTTGGTGATGTTGCAATAGCCAATCCCGTGGGCCGAGCGAAGTTCTTCCATCCGGTCGGCGGTGTCGAGCGGATGCATCTCCAGCGCGGCCACGTGAACCAGGAACCGCGGACCAATGAATTCATCGTGCTTTGCGTGATCGCGCAAGACGTGACAGAC
>JANYCP010000393.1 GCA_025360265.1 Gemmatimonadota bacterium | reverse complement strand
CCGAATACAAGCTCACGTTCAATCGCTGATTCGCAATTCATGACCAATGATCTGCTGCCACACTTCGCCGGGGGAACTTTTCACCCGGCGCAGGCCGATGGCGCTCGGCCGCGACTGAACCCATCGGATCCCACTGACGTGATCGCGCTCGCCCCGGTTGGTACGCCCACCGATGTTGACATGGCGGTCACGGCTGCAGCGAACGCATTCACTAGTTGGCGCAACCAATCGGGGCCGGTGCGCGCCGAGGCGCTGTACCGTTGGGGCGACGCCATCGCCGCGCGTGGCGAAGCGCTCGCGCAGATGATGGCGCGGGAAGTCGGCAAGCCGATCAGCGAGGCGCGCGGTGAAGTCGCGCGCGCCACTGTCATCTGTCGCTACTTCGCCGGCGAAGCCGTACGCGAGATCGGCGAGGTGATCCCGGCGCAGGCCGCTGATGCGCTGCAATTCACCCTTCGCGATCCACTCGGACCGGTGGCACTCATTACGCCATGGAATTTTCCATTGGCGATCCCGCTCTGGAAAGCAGCACCTGCGCTCGCGTTCGGCAACACGGTGGTGCTGAAGCCCTCGGAACACGCACCACGCACGTCGCACCTGCTCGCCGAAACCGCCCTGGCCGCACAACTTCCCAACGGCGTGTTCAATGTCGTGCACGGCGATGGGTCCACCGGCGCGGCGCTGCTGGCGCACGCGCAGGTCCGCGCGGTGTCCTTCACTGGTTCTCAGGCCGTTGGTGCACGAGTCGCTGGCATCGCCGCGCAGCGGAATATCCGGGCGCAGACCGAGATGGGCGGCAAAAATGTCGTGATCGTTGCGCGTGACGCCGATCTCAATCGTGCGGCCGCACTCACCGCTGCCGGTGCGATGCGGTACGCAGGACAGAAGTGCACTGCGACAAGTCGCGTCATCGTGGATCGTGCTGTGGAGATCGCCTTCTTGGAGCGCCTGGTTGCTGCGGTCAGCGCGCTGCCACTCGGTCCGGTAACGGAGACGGCGTGCGCCGTTGGTCCGTTGATCACTCCGGAATCGTTGCGTCGGATCGAGGACGCACTCACGGCCAACAGCACGGAAACGCTTCTCGGTGGCGCGCTGCCCGACGATCCACGGTACCGGACTGGGAACTGGTTCGCGCCGCGAGTGATTCGATTCGGGGCACCGAGCGATACACTCGCGCTCACCGAACTCTTCGGCCCGGTGCTTGGGGTGCTCGTCGCTGATGATCTCGATCATGCCATCACAATGGCGAACGCCACACCGTTCGGGCTCTCGGCGTCGCTCTTCACCAGCGACTTGAAATCGGCGTTGAGTTACGTGCGTCGCATCGAGGCCGGATTGGTGCGCGTCAACGGTGATACCACCGGTGTTGATCCGCACGCACCGTTTGGCGGCACGAAAGGTTCGTCCTCCGGGAGTCGTGAGCAGGGGCGCGCTGCGCGGGACTTCTATACCGAAATTCGAACCGTCCAGATTCATTCCTGAGGGAGTTGCAATGTCGTCGATGACCGCTGACCAGTGGCACGGAGTGTTCCCCGCAATCACTACACCGTTCACAGCGGCCGGTGCGGTCGATCACGCTTTTCTCGCAGGGCATGCGCGCCGCTTGCTTGCGTCGGGCTGCCGGGGGCTGGTGCCACTCGGTTCACTCGGCGAGGGTGCGACGCTCACGACGGCAGAGAAACTTGCGATCCTTCGCACCTGCGTGCAGGCTGTCGGCGATCGCATTCCAGTGATTCCCGGCATCTCCGCGTTATCCACGGATGAAGCGGTGGCGTTAGCCAAGGCAGCGGCCGACGCCGGTTGCGCCGGTCTCATGGTGCTACCGCCCTATGTGTATAAGGGAGACTGGCCGGAGATGCGGCATCACGTGAGCTCGGTCATCGCGGCCACGCCGCTCTCCTGCATTCTCTACAACAATCCGATTGCCTATGGCACCGATTTCGTACCGGAACAGGTACGCGCGTTTTGCGACCATCAGAATCTGCACGCGGTGAAGGAATCGAGTGGCGACGTCCGTCGGTTTACCGCGCTCCGCGCTCTGCTGCACGATCGACTCGCGCTCTTCGTCGGCATGGACGACGCACTTCTGGAAGGGGTGGCGATGGGTGCCCGCGGCTGGATCGCCGGTCTGGTGAATGCATTGCCAGATGAATCGGTGTTGCTGTTCGAGCACGCGATCTCGGGACGCCACGACGAAGCTCGCAAGTTGTACGAATGGTTCCTGCCGCTGCTTCGGCTCGACACCGTGCCCAAATTCGTGCAGCTGATCAAGCTGGTACAAGAAGAGGTTGGTCTCGGCAGCGAGCGGGTCCGCTCCCCACGCCATGTGCTCGCTGGCGCGGAACGCGACATGGCGCTCGCGACGATCCGGGAGCGGCTCGCGTCGAAGCCGGCGCGCTCGTCATGAGTCCCATGGAACCGATCGAAGTGATCGATTCCCACACCGAGGGTGAGCCGACGCGGGTGGTATTGAATGGTTGGCCGGAACCTGCTGGCAGCACGATGGCCGAGCGCCGCGATTTCATGAAGCGGGAACAGGATCATCTCCGGCGCGGTGTGGTGAATGAGCCGCGGGGACACGACGCGGTGGTCGGTGCGTTGCTGACTGCGCCGGAACGCGTCGAGGCGGTTGCCGGCGTCGTCTTCTTCAATGATGTCGGCTATCTGGGCATGTGCGGTCATGGGCTGATTGGCGTGGTGCGAACGCTGCATCACCTTGGTCGGGTCCAGCCGGGACATCTCGAACTCGACACGCCGGTCGGGCCGGTTAGCGCAGAGCTCTCTCCAGACGGTGCAGTGACGATTCGCAATGTTGCATCGCGGTTGCATCGCGCCAATGTCACCGTGACGGTGCCGGAGCTAGGTGAAGTGACCGGCGATGTTGCTTGGGGCGGCAACTGGTTCTTCCTCACCGAACTGCCTGGTGTGTCGCTCGAGCTTGCGCACCGCGGCGAGTTGTTGCGATTGACCATGCTGATCCGCGATGCGCTCGATGCAAACGGTGTGACGGGAAGTGACGGGGAATGGATCGACCACGTCGAGCTGTTCGGAGCGCCAACGCGTTCGGATGCCGACTCGCGCAACTTTGTACTTTGTCCCGGCACGGCGTACGATCGTTCACCGTGCGGTACCGGCACGTCGGCCAAGATGGCTGCGCTGCATGGCAAGGGCCATCTCGCGATTGGTCAGCGGTGGCACCAGGAGAGCATCGTCGGTTCGATGTTTACCGGCTGGCTCGAGTTGGCAGGCGACGCGTTGATTCCGCACATTCAGGGTGCGGCGTACATCACCGGACGCGCGACGTTGCTGTTCGACCGCAACGATCCCTTCCGCTTCGGACTCAGCTGAACGTGTCGTCCGCACCCGATGTCGTTGTCGTCGGGGCCGGGCTGGTGGGCACGATGACCGCGGTGGCGCTGCTCGATGCCGGCGCCCGGGTCACACTCATCGAATCAGAATTTCCCGGCTGCGGCAGTACCGGTGCGGCGATGGGTCACATCGTCGCTATGGACGATTCACCGGCACAGCTCGCGCTCTGTGCCCACTCGCGTCGCCGCTGGGGCCAGCTCGCGGCAACGCTGCCGGACGCGGGCGAAGTGGATCGCTGCGGCACGCTGTGGATTGCGGCGGACGACGCCGAACTCGAGGCCGGACGCGCTCGCGCTACCGCATACGCCGCGCATCAAGTCACCTCGGAAGTCGTTGACGCCCGCGGCCTCTACCAGCTTGAGCCGCACCTTCGTGGCGGATTGGCCGGCGGCCTCCTCGTCCCGGGCGATGCGGTGTGCTACCCGCCTGCAATCGCTCGGGCATTGACGGAGCGTGTGATCGCCGGTGGCGGCGTGTTTCTCGATCGAGTCCGAGTGCAGTCGATCGGTCCGTACACCGTCAACCTGTCCGATGGGAACAGGCTTCAGGCCGATGCGATAGTGGTGGCGGCTGGTGTGGCCTCTCCGGAACTGGTGCCGGATCTGCCGATCGTTCCGCGCAAAGGTCATCTCCTGATCAGTGATCGCCATCCCGGCATGGCGCGCCACCAGCTCGTGGAGCTTGGCTATATGCACAGTGCGCACACCTTCGGTGCGGCATCCGTGGCGTTCAACGTGCAGCCGCGTCGCACCGGACAA
>JANYCP010000389.1 GCA_025360265.1 Gemmatimonadota bacterium | reverse complement strand
CGCGCCGGCGGCGCGCTCGCGCACCCATGCCGTCCAGCCGGTTTCGGTGTACACCTCATTCCGATCGGCGAGATCGCGTTCATGTTTCGAATTGTCGAGCACCGTTTCGTCGGCATCGAGAATCACCGCCCACGAACCGCGTGCGATCCCGCGCGAAAGTTCTGGCAGCCTGTCACCGGCGGTACGGTAGACCTCAAGCGCGATGCCGCGATACTCGGCCGATGAGCGGAACCAGTGGATGTCCCGGCGAGCGGCCGAGGCTGCTGGCACCGGCGTCGGCCTGAGCGCTGGCGGCGGGGCGCAGGCGGCGAACAGTAGGACGCCCAGCGAGAACGAGCGATGCATGGGGAATCTCCCTTGGAACGTCGAATTCAAGGAAAATACCGGCAACAGTCACGGCCTGCATTATTGCACCAGCCGGACAGCCGAAAAGGTCAGTCGTGCGACTCGCTGGAAGGTTTGGTTGGGCGTGCCGTTTCCGTAGAAATAGTAGATCACCGAGATCGTGCCCGTCGCCGTCGTTGCACCGAATGCCACGTCGACATCCATCGACATCAGCCGTTGCCCATTGATGTTTGGCAGGTCGGCGCTCTGTACACAGAGCGGAACCCGCAGCCCGGTCAAATGTCCACTGGTAACGGTTCCAGTGAACGTGTAGGAATCTTCAGAAATGTTGCAGAATTGGTTCACCGGTGCGGACTGTTGTACCAGGTTCCAGCCGCTGATCTGGGGCGCCGTCGGGATGGTCTGCGACGCATTCGGAAAGGTGGCCACTGAGAAGATGTTTTCGGTGAGTCCGTGCATGACGGTCGCCAGCGTGACCGAGGTGCCCTCGAGCAGGTAGAGCCCGACCGGTGCGGTCCGAACTGGGAACCCGCTGGGCGTAAAGGTCTGGTCTACGATCCGGAAGCCGCCCTGCGTGGTTGCGTTGGCGATCCGCGCCAGGATTGTGCTATCGGTTTTCCAGCGACTGTCGTAGCCACTGAGTTGATCCTGCGCCGACGTGACGTTCAGTGCCATTGTAGTGAACTTCCAGGCTTGAGCGTCTGAGCCGACCACGACGTCGATCTTCGCCAGCGCGACGGGTTCCTTTGTCGCCTTATCACGGGCGGTCACATTGACCGTGAATGTCCCGCTGGTAGTCCATTTGTGGGTGGTCGCCAATGTAGTCGTGACAACCTTCAGCCCATCGGCGAAGTCCCACTCGTATTCAAGATTGCCGGGCGCCTGATCGACCGTAACGGTGAGCGTCAGGTCGACATTCACCCCCGCGGTCGGGGCGGCCGGTGCTATTGAGGCTGGCAATCGATATTCCTTCACCGCAACCCAGTCGGTCCAGAGCAGGTCGGCATCGCCGCTAGTCCGGTGCGAGAGCACCACCGCGCCTAATTGGCGAAAGCCCGCCGTGGCGAGCGCTGTTGACGCCCGGAATCCCGCACCCAGCCCGGTCCACGGCCCCGCACCGCTGATCGGCCCGATATAGGCGTCCAAGGGGGCGACGGTCGCGGTTCCGACGGGGTGACCGGCTGGTCGGGGATTGCCGTTGCAGGTCACGCAGTCGAACCAGTAGCTGATGGCGTACTTGTCTCCCGGCGCAAAGACGTAGAACGGATCTTTCAAGTCCGCCGATTCACCGATCGCGGTTCCCCAACCAACCCTTCCCTGGAACGTCGGAAATACACCGTTGCCGATCGTACCGTCGGCAACGGCGGGCCATTGCGCCTGCAGAGATGATGCGGTGGCAAGTAGCGAAAAGCCGGTCGCGAAGATGTTCGTGTAAGATACGGGTGATCCGGCAAGCGTGACCGGCGCCATCGTACCAGATGTGAAGTCGAGGGTCACGGTTTGCCCGGGATTGCCGGGATCAACCGCGAACAATTTCTGGCCGGTCGATCGATAAACCAGCACAGCGGCAGTTTGGTCGTTCTCGTTTCCCGAGTCGAGAAATGCCATCTGCGGCGCGCCTGGAGAGATCGTAAGCGCCGAACGAAGGGAGTTGAAGGACGAAATCGTGACCTTCTGCGCAAGCGTCAAGCCACCTGGGAGCGGGATGCCGGCCAGCATGGTCAAGATTGAGCGGCCCGCGGTCACGAGTTGCCCACCGAAATCTTTCGCCGCGACGGAGGTCCAGCGGAGTCCGCGACGGTTGCTCTGCTGGACGCCCTCCGCCTCCCGGTATTTCTTCCAAAGCGAGCCATTGGCCCGTCTGCTGAGATAGTACCAAGCTTCCGTCGCGACGATCGCTGCCGTCGTATTCCCATTGATCACCGTGCCGATCGGCAGGAATTCCCAACTGTCGGTCCCCGGGCGAAATCCGGTGTCATGGTCAGCGTCAAGCATCTCGGGAGGCAAGGCGATTACCGCAGCAGTCCCGATGGCGGCGGGATCTCGCAATCCGGCGGCGACTGCCGCGAAGCTACCGTCGCTTCCCATCAGTCTCGAAGCATTCAAATGACCGGTCATTCCGGTCACGGATGTCGAGCTATAGTTCACTGTGGTCAATAACTCCTGCCGACCAGATGTCGGATCGCGGAGCAGGATTGCCGGAAACGTGCCCGCCGCAACCGTCACCGGAATCGTGATCAGCATCGGCTTGGCAGCAAGTCCCCCATCACTGACCCGGAACGTCACCAAGGGTGAGATCACTCGTGCGCCTGAAGGAGCAGCGAATCCGGCGCTTGATGCGTAGCTGATCCCGATGGTTTGCGCTCCAGGAAAGGCACCGGCGGGAATGACGATCGTCATTCCGTTGATGGCCGAACCGGGATGACTCACCGTGATGGTTCCGCCACCACTGCCTACAGATTGGTCGGAGAGAGTGACTCCTGTGATCGCCGCCGTCGCGACGAACTTGACCTTGGTGAGCGATCCCGCAGTCGCCGAGATCACATTCCGTCCCTCTCCGCTGCCGAGGTGCCAGTCGCCCGGACCCGCGGTGCCATCGGACGCCGTCGTCGCCGTCGTCGATTGCAGTGACCCGCCGCCTGAATCGACCGCAAACGTCACCGCCACGCCGGCGACGCCGAGTCCGGCGACGTCCTTGACCACCACAATCGGCTTGACGGAGAGCACGGCCCCCGGCTCGGCCGACTGCCCATCGCCGGCCTGCACTGCCAGGACCGCCGGCGTGGCGCCACCGGGCGGGGGTGGCGGCGGGGCAGGTGGTGGGGTGACGACGCTTGCTGCACCGGAACAGGCGGCAACGAGGGTCAGGGCATACAGGATCGGGTGGCGCATAGCGGCCTCGGAATGGGTCTTACCCATCCGGGCGCAAATCCCCTCAAATTCGGCTCACGACCGCCCTCTCGCCTTGAGGAACCCCTCCAGCCGCACCCGCGCCTGCTCCGTCCGGATATGTCCCTGCGCGAGCCCGGCAGTGAGTCCGGCGAGTCCATCACGCAACATCTTTTCTGCCTCCACGTCGCGCTTCCGTTTCCCAAGGACCTCGCCGAGCATGCTCTGGATCTGTGCCACGGCCCAGTGCTTGGCACCGAAGGCCGCCGTCCGCACCGCCAGCGCATCACGCAGCGACGCCTCGCTCGCTGCAAGGTCACCACTCGCTTCCTGGCACTGTCCCAGCTGAAGCAACGCCACGCCAAGCGTCGGATCGGATTCGGCCATGACCTTGCCACGCAGCGCCAGCATCTCGTGAATGAACGGCAGCGCCTCCTTGCAGCGCCCCGCC
>JANYCP010000384.1 GCA_025360265.1 Gemmatimonadota bacterium | reverse complement strand
GATCCAGACCTTTCGCGGCGCAGGTTACCGCCTCGGCGTGTAGCCGATGGCACCCGCATCGCTTGGCCCGCTTCGGCTCAAGCTCACCCTCTGGTACCTCATGACCCTGTTCGCCATCATCGTGTTGCTTGGCGGCGGGCTTTTCCTGGCCATCGGTCACCGATTCACTACCGAACTCGATCAATCCCTGCGTGATGCGAGCGCTCAGCTCGGCCGCGCGGCGCAGACGCGCGAACTGGAGTCCGGTGCCCGTGGCAAAGTGGTGGATGCCGTCGAAGAATTGCACATCGCCGATCGAACGCTCTTCCTGCTCGACTCGACGGGGGCGCCGAACACGCCTGCCGAGGCGCCGGACTGGGTTCGCACGGCCGCCCAGCAGATCAACCAGAACGGTACGATTGACGTTGAGCATGAAGTGCGACGTGACAAGACGCTGAAGCTGCATGCCGAGCGTGTCCGTCTGGCGAGCGGCACGAGCGTCATCGCTGTGGCGGTTGCTGACAAGATTGAGCTGGAGGACCGATACGCTGCGTTGATCACAGCGTTTGGGGGAGCAGCTGCCTTCGCACTCGTCATGGTGGCGATCGGAGGTTGGCTACTGGTGCGCCAGGCCACCGCGCCGATCGAGCGAAGCATGACGCAGATGCAGCGGTTCATGGCAGATGCGGCCCACGAGCTGCGTACACCAATCACCGTGTTGCGCACTCAGGCGGAGGTCGCCCTGCAGCGTGATCGAGACCAGACTGGGTACGTGGCGGCCCTCCGCGGAATTGAATCCGAGAGTCGGCGCCTCGGTCGCATCGTGGACGACCTTCTGACCCTCGCGCGTGCCGACTCAGGGGAACGGCCCTTTGTTGCGACTCGGGTGTTCCTGGACGACGTGGTCATGGATGCGGTGGGTGCTGCGGGTGCGATGGCCGCCGCCCGGGGCGTGACGCTTACGGTTGGCGGGTTCGAGGAGGCGCCGGTAAATGGCGATGCCGAACTTCTACGGCAACTGGTGATGATCGTACTCGACAACGCCATCAAGTTCACGCCGCGGGGCGGCAAGGTGGACGTTACTGTTGGCCGGCGAGGTCCGGATGCAGTCTGCTCGATGGTCGATACCGGCCCAGGCATCGCCCCGGAACAGCTGCCGCATGTGTTCGGACGCTTCTACCGGGGTGACCCGGCCCGCGGCCGACGATCTCCCGACGATGCGGTGGCGAGCGGCGCCGGTCTCGGCCTCTCCATCGCCCAATGGATCGCAGTGCTTCATCACGGAAGCATCGGTATCGAGTCGCCACCTGGGGGTGGAACCTCGGTATCGGTTCAGATACCAGGTGCAGGCACCGTGCCACCGGTGTCATCGTCCTGACAGGTCTTTCGCGCTAGGCTGTTCAATTCTTCTGCAAGCCTTCGAGGATATGCGGCCCACCATTCCCAGTGCTCTTCTGCTCTGTTGCGTCCCGTTCGCCATCACCGTAGGTCAGCAGCTCACGCCGCTCACGCGGTCTGCTGCCGTGGCGGGGGCCCTGGCTCGCGGGCCGCGGCTCGCATTGGCCGCCGCGGACACGATGTTCGCGGCCGGTCAGATGTTGTCCGCGCGCGCGCTTCCCAATCCAACCCTGTCGGCCAGCTACTCCAAGTCGCTGCCGAAGTATCACGTGACCGCAGAGCTTCCCCTCGATTTCATCGGCCTGCGGGGAACCAGGATCGAGTCGGCCGATGCCGCGAGGACTGCGGCGCGTTATCGCTTCGCATTCGATCGGGCAAACGTCGCGCTCGAGGCCGATACGACGTACACGCGCGCGTTGGCATCGAAGGCACACGTTCAACTCGCTGAGCGAAATGCGCGGGCGGCGGATACGGTGCTGCGCATTGCCGTGCAACGCCGGGATGCCGGCGATGCCAGTGAGCTTGACGTGCAACTGGCCACGGTGACGGCCGGGCAGGCCGCCAACGTCGCCGCGGCGGATTCACTCTCACTCGGTGCAGCATTGCTCGACCTGCAGGCGCTGATCGGATTGTCGGCAGATCGCACGATTGTCTCGCTAGCCGATTCACTTCTCCCGCTGGTCGGAGCAGTGCCCGAGCGATCGGCGAACGACGCGACGCTCGCCGTGGCGAGCGCGACCGCCTCGGTGCAGTCCGCTTCTCTCGCCGCAAAGGTTCAACATCGCAGTGCGTTCCTCTTGCCCAGCCTGATGTTCGGGTTCGAGACTGGTGACCCGACAGGATCCGAGCCCGGGATCTTGCCAACCTTTGGCATTGCACTGCCGCTGCCGTTCCTCAACCGGAATCGCGGACCGATTGCCGAGGCGGAGGCGCTGCGCCAACGAGCCAGCGCGGAACTCGAATTCGCCAAGGTCGAGAGCCAGAACCGGATTGCCCAGGCGCGTCGCGCGGAATCGGCAGCGCGGGCGCGAATCGATCGAGATCAGTTACTGCTGACC
>JANYCP010000306.1 GCA_025360265.1 Gemmatimonadota bacterium | reverse complement strand
GACACTCCGATTGCGACTGACCTGTGTGGGTCGTGCACCCGTTGCCTCGACGCCTGTCCCACCAAGGCCTTTGTCGGCGAGCGAGTACTCGATGCAACCCGGTGTCTGTCGTACCTTACCATTGAGTACAAGGGCGACATGCCGGCTGAACTGGCAGCGCATGCTGATGGTTGGGCGTTCGGCTGTGACATCTGCAACGAGGTCTGTCCCTGGAACGAAAAGTTTGCGAGGCCGACCACAATCAGCGATTTTGCCAAACGATCGGATCCGGATCGCCGTGACGCCGACGTATTTGAACAGATGAGTGAGCCGGAATTCTCGGCGCGGTTCGCCGACACGCCGCTCGCTCGTCCAGGCCTGGAGCGGATGCGCCACAATGTCCGCGTGGCGCGCAGCAGTCATACTGAACCCGTGAACCCATGACCACCACCCTGCATTCGTGCGCCATTTTCGTCACCGACCTCGAGCGCGCGCGACTCTTCTATGAAGTGCAGCTCGGCCTGCCGGTCAACAAGGCGGGTTCATTCGGCTTCGAGTTCCTCCATGACGCACCGCACATCGGTGTGCACCCAGCACAGCATCCCGATGCACTCGAGATGGTGGGCGGCCATACCGGCCTGACGTTCAACGTGCCGAATCTGCTCGATGTCTGTTCGAAGCTGGGGGAACAGGGCGTGACATTTGTGGCCGAGCCGACGCAGCAGGGATTCGGGATCATGGCGTTGGTCGCTGATCCTGACGGTAACATCATGGCATTGTGGGAAGACAACGTGACACCACTGGCGGAACCGGAATGAGCCTGCCGCGAGGCTTTGCGAGCGACAACACCTCGCCGGCGCATCCTGCGGTGTTCGCCGCACTGCTCGCGGTCAACG
The DNA here is from genome assembly GCA_025360265.1 of Gemmatimonadota bacterium. Lineage (GTDB taxonomy): Bacteria > Gemmatimonadota > Gemmatimonadetes > Gemmatimonadales > GWC2-71-9 > Palsa-1233. The sequence continues at coordinate 1,313 of JANYCP010000306.1, read as the reverse complement.
AAGGTGCCGTGCCGGCCTACGGCGCCGACGTGTGGACCGCGAAGGCACTGGCCTGGTTTCGCTCGCAATTTGGCGACGACACCGAAACATTTCTTGTGTGGAATGGCACCGGCGCCAACGTGCTGTCACTGCGCGCAATGACCAAGCCCTTCAGCGCGATCATCTGCACTGAGCCATCGCACATCAATCTCGATGAGTGTGGCGCGCCAGAATTGCTCACCGGCTGCAAGTTGATCGACCTGCCAACTCCCGATGGCAAGATCACCCCCACCATGTTGCAACTGGCTGTCCGCGGCGTGGGTGATGAGCATTCAGTTCAGGCACGCGTCGTGTCGGTCGCCCAATCCACGGAACGAGGCACGGTATACACCAGCGACGAATTGGCGGCGCTCTGTTTTGCGGCGCATGATCTCGGCCTGCTGGTGCACGTGGACGGGGCGCGCATCGCGAACGCTGCCGCGGCGCTCGACCTGCCAATGCGTGCCCTCACGCGGGATGTGGGAGTGGACATCCTTTCGTTTGGCGCAGCGAAGAACGGCTGCATGGGTGCCGAAGCGGTGGTGGTGTTCAATCCGGTGCTGGCGGCCGACATGAAATTTCTGCGCAAGCAGTCGATGCAGCTGTCGTCCAAGATGCGCTTCCTCGCCGCGCAGATCCTGGCGCTCGCCGAAGCCGATCTCTGGCTCGCCAATGCCAGGAATGCGAACGCGATGGCGCGGCGCCTTGCGGACGGCGTGCGCGGACTTCCGGGTCTTGAAATTACCCAACCGGTTGACGCGAACGCGGTGTTCGTGATGATGCCGTCCGAGATTGTGACCGAGCTGCAGAAGACGTTTCATTTCTATGTCTGGAACGAGAAGAACGGCGAGGTGCGCTGGATGACCAACTGGGCGACGGCGGCGGAAGATGTGGATGAATTTGTGGCGGCGATTCGAGGGGCGTTGTCATAGATCGGTAGACCGTCGCTGAAGTGATCTGTCACCAATCGCCATCCACGGCGACGATCATTTCTGTCGCCCCGGGGAGGGGTGAGCAACCGGGCAGATAGGTAACAGAGTTAACCGGGTACATGGTTGACACTTTGCAGTGCTGCCAGTCAGCTCCGAATGACATACTTCCGTTCATCCAATCGTGCGATCAGGATGTGGCAGAAGTAGATCGACCACACGCCATCCTCGACCTCGTCCAGTCCCACGTCGTAGCCTTCGAGCGGCGTCGCCAGGAAGAGCAGCCGTCGCCCGAAACGAAATGTCCCGCCGCTGGTGATGCGCTTCACGAGATAGTGCCCCGGATATTCGATCGGTGGCAGGCGT
>JANYCP010000275.1 GCA_025360265.1 Gemmatimonadota bacterium | reverse complement strand
GCGATTCCGGTCACGCCTGATGAACTGACCGCTGCGCGCAATTCGCTCACGCTCTCGTTGCCGAGCCGCGTGCAATCGAATGCCGGTATCTCGAGCGTCGTGTCGCAGATTGTGCAGAACAACCTGCCGAAGGATTGGTGGGCGAAGTACATCGCTCAGGTGAACGCCACCACGTCAGCTGACGTGGCAGCGACGGCGGCCAAGTACATGGACCCGGCACACCTGATGATTCTTGTGGTGGGTGACGCCGCCAAGATCAGCGACGCCGTCCGTGCCACCGGCATTGCGCCGGTGGTAAATCTCGACAAGAACGGGAAACCGATTACGCCGTGAGTTCGTCGCTCCCTTCGTTGATCCCTTCGAAGAGGACCGTCGACAGGTAGCGCTCGCCGGTGTCGGGGAGCATCGCCAGGATCACTGATCCTTTCGGTGCCTTCTCCGCTACCCGGCGTGCGGCGGCAAATGTGGCGCCGGATGAAATCCCGCAGAAAATTCCTTCCTTCATCGCCAATTCACGCGCGGTGGCGACTGCCTCGACATCAGTGACCTTGACGATCTCATCGTAGATCTCGCGATTGAGCACCGACGCCACAAAGTTCGGCGTCCACCCCTGGATCTTGTGCGGATTCCATTCGCCGCCGGAAAGCAACGCAGCACCGTCCGGCTCGGTCACGACGATCTTGATCCCCGGCCGAGCCAGCTTGAGCATTTCGCCGGCGCCGGTAAGGGTGCCACCAGTGCCATATCCAGTCACCCAGATGTCCAGTCGCTTGCCGGCGAAATCGCGCAGGATTTCCGGACCGGTGGTGCTGCGGTGGTATTCCGGATTGGCCGGGTTGTCGAACTGGTCGGCGAGGAACCACCCCTTCGCTTCCGCCATCTCCTTGGCACGCTTCACCATTCCGGTCGCCCGCTCCGCGGCCGGAACTAGAATCACTTTCGCACCGAGGATCCGCATCAGCTTGCGGCGCTCGATCGAGAACGAATCGGACATGAGCGCCACAAACGGATACCCCTTGGCAGCGCACACCATCGCCAGCGAAATGCCGGTGTTCCCCGACGTCGCCTCGACGACAGTCTGCCCCGGCTTCAGCTTGCCAGTGCGTTCGGCATCCTCGATGATCGCGATGGCTAGACGATCCTTTACCGACGAGAGCGGATTGAACGCCTCACACTTCACATACATCGTGACGCCAGCGGGGGAGAGCTTGTTGATCCGGACCACCGGTGTGTTGCCAATGGTGCCGAGAATGCTGTCGTGAATCATTGTTCCTCCGTGGGGGCGGTCGAGTCGAGCCAAGAGCTTCGGTGAAAAGCGCCCGGAAAATACATGAGGGCTACCCGACCAGTACGTTACACTGTGCAACGTCTATCGGCTCGTTCGGACGATCGACGGTATGTGATTTGCTTTGGATGCTTCGATGATGACGACATGTAACCTTGCGACGATGGCGAGCGATAGTCGCCGACCAGCGGCCCGGGCGGGCGCACGTGCGGGGTTTACCATGATGGAGCTCCTGATCGTGATGAGTTGCATTGCGATCCTGATGGCCATCGTGGCGCCGAAGTTCTACCAGATAACCGGACGGTATCGCCTTGATGAGGCCACGATGATGACTGCCAGCGATATGCGACAGGCCCTGAGCCTCGCGGCACGAGAGCAGAAGCCGATCACCGTTGCATTGGAATCGAGCACCCGGTACGTGCTGAAAGACCGAGCCACCTCGCCGGCCGATACGGTCCGGCTTCGTCGCAATTTGCAGTTTTCCCGGGACGCAGGAGCCCGTAGCCTGTCATTTTCGCCTAGCTCCGTTACGGTATTCCCCAACGGCGTTCTGGACGCAGCCTTGACGGTCACGCTCACGAGTGACGGGTACTCGCGACAGGTGACCTTCTCGGCAGCCGGTCAGGTACGTGTGGTGCCGGCGCCGTGATCAAGCAAAAACGCCGTAGCGCCCGGGCCGGCTTCTCGCTCATCGAACTGATGATTGCCGTGGTGGTCCTCGGATTTGCCGCCGCAGGACTCGGCAAGCTGATGCTGTCGGCGACACAGGCGGGTCGCCACTCGGGAGCGATCGGCTATCGGACTGCAGTGCTCAATGCCGAAGTGTCCCGGATTTCGGCCGCGCTTCCCGGTACCCTGAGCGACGGTACGACCACCACGACGGTCACATCCGCCCCGTTCCCGCACACCATGAGTTCAGTGGTCGCCACCTCGGGGACTGCTCAAACGGTGACCATTACGGTGACTCCGACCGGGGGCGATGCCATTGCCGCGGTGACGCGGACAATCCAGCGCACCATCGCCATCACCGACCCGTTCTGACCAGATGAAGACTCTCTCACGCCGCGGTGTCACCCTGGTCGAGTTGCTCATTGCACTCACCATCTCTGCCGGACTGGGCGGAGCAGTCGTCGCATTGCTCACGAGTACGAATCGGTTTGAAGAGCGCGCCGAAAGCCAGCGTTCTGCAAGGTTTGTCGCGCGTGGCGCGGTGAACGTGCTGGTCAACGATCTGCGGTTGATCGATCCGGCCTGGGGCATCGACTCAGCGTCGACGTCCGCCGTATGGGTCAAAGCACCGTACGCGATCGGCATGGTGTGCGACACCACCGGCTCTCTGACGGTCGCGTTGGAGCCGGCCGACAGCGTCGTCTTTGCCAAGTCAGGATTTTCGGGATTCGCTTGGCGGGCCACGGCCGGCACGTATACAGCGGTACCGGGCGGCACCCTTACGACGTCGTCAACCTTTCCTGCGTCGTGCACGTCCGCCGGGATCCAGCAGATCACCGCGCCATCGAGCGCGCCAAACCAGAAAACAATCAACGCCACCGTCAGCGGAACGTCCCGCAATGGCATCAAGATCGGCAGTATCGTCATGCTGTATCGCCGAGTCGGTTTCTACTTCGCAAACTCCGCGGTGTCGGGGCTCACCAGCCGCAAAGCGCTCTGGCGCAACTTCGTTGACGGCGCGGGCGCCGAGGAGATGGCGGCGCCATTCGATGCGACTGCCGCCTTCAATTTCTACTACTCCAGCGGCGCGACGGCGCACGGAGTTGCTCCATCACCACTGACGTTGCTGCGCGGGCTCCAGCTCTTTCTCCCCGGTGAAAGCGAGAACACACCGCGGCTTCGCTCGTCCCCGGAGCAGTCCGACCTGACCACCGCGGTCTTTTTCATCAATGCGGCCACGTGAGGAGATTCATGCCGAATGTTCGATCGGATCGGCGCGGCGCGACGCTCATCATCATGATGCTGTTAATCTGCATGATGATGCTTGCCATTGCCGGCGCCTTCATGCGAACCAGCGCCGAACGCCGCAACGCCATGGATGCCTCGGCCCAGACCGATGCGTTCACGCTGGCGCTTGACGGCATCGACAAGTACATCGCGACGGTCACTGCCGTCCCCGCGTCGCTGCCCGATTCACAGACGTTCACCCTCACCGGTGGCCGGGTTGTAGTGACGTTGCGCGCAATGCGACTCTCGGCCACCGACACCACGCTGCTGCTGATCTCGCGCGGTGAGAACACCACCGGCAATTCGTATGCGTCGGACGCCGCGAAGGCAACCCGCACGGTCACTCAGCTGGTGCGCTGGAGTGCTGCGACGATGCAGCTTCCCGCAGCGTTCGTCTCCTTGAGTGGATTTGACAAGAACGGCAACTCAGGCTCGTTAAGTGGCGTGGACGCCTGTTCGACAGCACCGGCACCGCTAGCCTCGATCCCTGGTATTGCCGTACCATCCATCTCTACCATCAATCTCGCCGCCGATTACACGGGATTCACCGGCCCGATCGACGGCAATCCCGACAACACTCCGGTGCCGATTGGTACACCGGGCCCAACGGGAACGGCGAAAGATTCGGTGAACATTGACTGGGCCGGCATCTCGGCGCGGACGGCATTGACACCGACGTACTATGACAAGACGACATCGCCAACCTCGGGTAGTTGGCCCACCAGCGCGCAAATCAGCGGAACGAAATGGCCCGTCACCTTCGTGGACGGCGACATCACGCTCCCCAGCGATGGTCAGGGGATCTTGATCGTGACCGGCAACTTGACGATTAGCGGCAGCACTCAGTGGGATGGCATCGTCCTCGTGGGCGGCACACTCACCTCAAACGGCAACAACAAATTGTACGGTGCCATGTTCACCGGATTGAATGTCATTCTCGGGCAGACGGTCGCACGGCAGGCGGTCGGCAACGGCAACAAGACGTTCCAATACAACTCCTGCGATGTCGCGAAGTCGCTGACTCCGTTCGGCAGCTGGACCCGCATCGGGAACGGGCGGACCGACAACTTCCCCGTCTACTGAGCGGCCGGCCGCTGCACCACGCCTTCCAACAATTGACCCCGCCGGGTTCGCGAACGGTGGGGTTTTCGTTATCCTACTGCCCACGCACGCTCCCGAACCCGGACCCCGCTTGACCATTTTCACCCACATTCTCGTCACCACCGTCGGGGTCAAGGTCCTGCACCTGCAGGGGGCCGAGATTCCGCTGGCCTACGCCTTTGGTGTGGCGATCGATATCGACCACGTCATCAAGCTGCCGTACTACCTCAAGGCGGTCGGCCTCAAGGAAAAGCAGATGGGCTACTACTGGCGCTCGTCGCTGCAGGAGCCGGTCGGCTTTTTCTGGATTATTCCACTCTGCTTCTTTCTCGGCACCTACGTCCCGGCACTCTTCTATTTCATGCACCTCTGCCTGGATTACTCGGTCCGTTTCGAAAAGATGCCGTTCTATCCGTACTCGAAGTGGGTCGCCCGCGGCTGGTTGATCAACGTCCCTGACAAGACCAAGGAAATCTGTGTCTTTGCGACTGCCCTGTGCCTGCTGATCGCAGCCTTCGTTCGCGGGTAGACGCGGCGCAGCGGCCGCTACTGCGGCTGTTGCACGAAGTCTTCGGCCTCTCGCCCGCTGTCGTGACGTGGGTCGGCCTGGCGCTGAGCCTCGCGGCTGCCGCCGCGATTGCACTGCATCGCCTGCACGCCGGCTTGGCGCTGATGGCCGCAAGCCAGATTCTCGATGGCATTGATGGCGGCATCGCCCGTGTTTACGGACTCGGCTCGCCCGCGGGAGCCCGCCTCGATACGTACGCCGACCGCGTCGCCGAGGTCGCGATCTTCGCGGCCTTCGCGGTGGCCGGCACGGTGTCGGTGAAACTGGTCGTGCTGGCACTCGTAGCGATTGCCCTGGTCACGTCCATCGCGGAAAAATCGGACTTTGATCCCGGATTCAAGCGCTTCGTGCTCTACTTCGGCTTGTGGTACAAGTATCCGCTGCTCTTCAAGGTGATCTTCGCGGCAAACCTGGCCGTGTACGTCATCGGCCTGCTCATCATCGACTGCAAGTTCCAAGTGAAGATGGATCAGCTCGGCGGCGATCTCGATACCGTCGCGTCGCGCGCAGTCGCACTGGAGGACTGAGTGATCGGCTCCACCAACGCAGTGCTCAAGTTCGAGGACGCAGTCGCACTCGCCAAGCGTCTCGACGCGGAAGTCGGCCAGGTCATCATCGGTCAGACGCAGGTGCGCCGCGAAATCCTCACCTGCCTCTTCGCCGGCGGACATGTGCTGCTTTGCGGCGTGCCAGGCCTCGCCAAGACGCTGTTGATCCGTACGCTCGCCGATGCGGTAACGCTCAAGTTCAATCGGATCCAGTTCACCCCCGATCTCATGCCGTCCGACATCCTCGGCAGCGAAGTGATCGAGGAAGACACCACCACCGGGAAGCGTCACGTACGTTTCATACCAGGCCCGGTGTTCGCCAACATCATTCTCGCCGACGAAATCAACCGTACGCCACCGCGGACACAGGCCGCACTCCTTGAGACGATGCAGGAGTATCAGGTCACTGTCGGAGGCGTGAAGCACCAACTCGAACGGCCGCTCTTCGTGCTTGCCACCGAGAACCCGATTGAGCAGGAAGGGACGTATCCGCTGCCGGAAGCGCAGCTCGATCGCTTCATGTTCAACGTGGTAATGGATTATCCCGACGCCGAGGATGAACGACGAATCCTGGCGGAAACGACCACGGGGGCAGAGCATCAGGCCCGACATGTGGCCACCGGCGCCGACCTGGAAGGAGCGCGGCGACTGGTGCGCGAACTGCCGGCTGCAGCGAATGTGGTGGACTACGCACTGCGACTCACTCGCGCCACGCGCCCCGATGACCCGAGCACACCGGCGTCGGTGAAGCAGTGGATTCGCTGGGGCGTCGGACCGCGCGCTGGGCAGAATCTCGTGCTTGGTGCGAAGGCAGCAGCGCTCCTTGATGGCCGCACCGTTCCGTCACCGGATGACGTGACCCGTGTGGCGTTGCCGGTGTTGCGTCATCGTCTGCTGGTGAATTTTCAGGCCGAGGCGGATGGTGTCACGCCGGAAGCGGTGATCAAGCAGTTGCTGGAGAGCGTGAGGCCGTAGTGCGACGTGAGCCGAGATCCCCTCGTCCTGAGCCGAAGGCGAGGGACCTCCACGATTCGTCGCACGAGGACCCTCGGACGGCAAGGACTGGGGGTCCCTCGCTTCGCTCAGGACGAGGAACAGGACGATGACAGGAGAGTGTGAGGCCGTAGTGCGATG
>JANYCP010000222.1 GCA_025360265.1 Gemmatimonadota bacterium | reverse complement strand
TCCGCCGGCAAAAAGGGTCCGGCCGCGCCCCGGAAAGCCAACCGACTGCTGGTAGGCGGCGTCGAACAGGTTCTCGCCGCGCAGCGTCAGGTTGACGCCGGGGGACCGGCCCGCTCCCCGATGCAACGGAGCGTCGAGGGCCAGATCCATCGTGGTGTACCCCGGTAAAATAACCCGGGCGCCCGGGTAGCCGGAGAAATCGACGTCATCCCTCTCGCCGACCCGGTTCGCTGTGGCAGCAACGGTCACGCCGCCGCTACGGTACGCCAGCGTCGCCCCGCCACTCGTCGGTGGCCGCCGGATCAGGGTGGCCCCCTGGGTGAACACCAGCGAAGACGCCGAGCCGGTATCAGTGACCTCGGTGTGCAGCCAGGTCCAATGGGCTGCCACGGTCACGGCACTCGACGCTGCTGCGGAGATGGTCAACTCCACGCCTCGGCTGGCTGCACCGCCAAGGTTCACATACGTCGGTTGACCGGGCGCGGCGGAGACATACTGAATCAGGTCGCGAAACTCCTGCCAGAACGCGGTGGCGCCGAAGGTGACCCGGTGATCTTCCGTGCGGGACTCGAATCCCACCTCCTTGTTGCTGCTCCGCTCCGGCAACAGCGCCTCATTGCCAACCTCATAGGCGCTCTTCGCAAACTGCTGGGTGAATGTTGGCGCCTTGAACGCAGTACCAGCCGCAACCCAGAGCCGCGACCCCGCGTTCAAGTGCCAACTCGCACCGACTCGCCACGTCTTGAACGTGCCGAACGCCGAGTTGTTGTCGATCCGAACACCGAACTGCGTCGACACTTTCGCGCCCGGAGCAGACAGGACTTGCAGGAACGCATTCTTCGTCGTCCGATCAGCAACCAGCCCCGAGGTGTCGTGCGAGACACCAAAACCGAAATTGGATTGGCCTGTGTCGCGCTCGTCGTCGGTTTCGTGTTCGAGTCCAACGCCAATCGACACACTGCCGGAATTGTTGTGTCGATCGAGCCGAAGATCTGCGCCACGACGCCAGGTCACGATGTTTCGATTTTCAATGAACGCGAAGCCGATCGTGTCCGCCGGTGAATCTGAACGGTTATCGAATCCTTCGTTGAGACGTGAGGCGAATCCCATCACGTGCAGTGAGCCATCACCGGCCACTGGCCACCATGCATCGAGGCCTGCCGCCAGGCTCTTCTCGGTGGTGAACTGGTTGTGGTCGACGACCTGCCCGCTGCTGTTGGTCGGGAAGTGAGCCAACCCGTCGCCATATCGTAGGGTGAGCGCACCGCGACCGTTCGCGCCGCGATCAAGTGCCACCTGCAGCGATCCCATCGTATTTCGGTATTCGCTGTTGAATGCGTAAATGCCGTTCGAGGCAGCCCGCGATCCGGTCGCGCTGACGAGCAGTCCAGTATTCCCCACAACATCGGCGTGGCCCGAAAACTCGGTGGCGCCAAACGTTCCACCCCGCCCCGACAACTGCGCGCTGCCGTGGCCACTGGCGCCACGCGTAAAGAGCTGAATGACGCCAGTCATGGCGTCCGCTCCGTAGAGCACGCTCGCCGGTCCACGGACAATCTCGATCCGATCGAGATCGACCGTCGTCAGGTTGGCGAGATTGATACTCCCGCCCGGGCGATTTAGCGGCACGCCATCGAGCAGCACCTTGACGTAATTGCTCTCTCCGCCGCGGAGGAACACCGAGGTCTGGGCACCATACGATCCCGACTGTACGACCGAGAGTCCGGGGACCTCGCGCAGCGCTTCGAGCACCAGCTGCACGCCGCGCGCCCGCAGATCATCACCATGGATAACCGTGACAGCCGCAGGAATCGCGCTCTCGTGCGTCGACTGACGTGTTGCAGTCACAACGAGATCGCCGAGGCGTGCAGTGTCGGCCGGGTTCTGGGCGCTCGCCCGTCCCGCCAGGAGGAGAATGCCAGAGGCAATCGCGAGGACACGGCGCTTGTTCATGAATTGTTCCGCTTCAGGGGGATGATTTGTGGTGCGCCGTCGACCGGGTAATGCACCGCGACCGGCCAGTCGAACACCTGCGATACGAGCTCAGGTTGCAGCACCGCGTCCGGACTGCCGTCGGCCACCGCTCGACCGCCGCTGAGCAGCACCATGCGGTCGGCGTATCGCGCCGCGATGTTGAGATGATGGGTGATGACCAGCACGCCAAGACCATCGGCAACGAGCTGGCGAAGCAGGTCGAATAGCGCCATCTCGTGCGCAATGTCGAGCGCCGCTGTCGGTTCATCCAGCAGCAGGAGTCGGGGCGTGCCTGCCAACGCTCGTGCGATTCGGACCCGTTGCCATTCGCCGCCGGAGAGCGTCTCGACGCGCCGGCCCTCGAAACCGGCGACGTCGCATCGCCGCAGCGCGTCCTCCATGACGCGGATGTCCTCCGCCGTCACCGACGCAATCGGACCGAGATGCGCCCAACGACCCAGTAGCACCGCCTCGCCGACCATGAGGGGAAACGCCGGCTCTTCTCGCTGCGGCAGCGCACCAATCCGTTCGGCCAGCTCACGCCGCGTGTACTCCTGCACCGCCCGCTCATCGAGCGTCACACGTCCCGACTTCGGTAGTTCCAGGCCGAGCAGTGTGCGTAGCAGCGTCGTCTTGCCACTGCCGTTGGGCCCAGCGACAGCGACCAGCTCGCCGCTGTTTACCGCGAACGACACGTCGTCGAGTGCGCGAAACCGGTCGTGTCGCGACGCCGCGTATTCAACGGTAACCTGCTCGGCGACGAGCTTCATCGCAGCGACCGTCGAAGCAGCACCGCAAACACCGGGACGCCGACCAGCGCGGTGACCACGCCGACTGGAAGTTCAGCCGGCCGAAGGAGCGTGCGCGCGATAGTGTCGGCCAGGACGGTGAAGGCACCGCCGGCGATAAACACGGCTGGCAGCAGCGAACGGTGCAGCGGTCCAACGATACCGCGCAGAGCATGCGGCACAACCAGCCCGACGAAGCCGATCACGCCCGCTGCTGCAACACTCGCCGCGGTGAGTACCGATGTCGCGACGATCACCAACCGACGTGTCCTGGTGACGTCTACGCCCAGCGTGGCCGCGCTGTCGTCACCAAGCGCAAGCCGGTCGAGTGAGCGCGCCAGCCACCAGAGGAGCGCCAGTGGAATCGACGCGACGACAAGGAACTGTGCGACGAGTGTCCAGCTCGAACGGCCGAATCCGCCGAAAATCCAAATGGTGGCGGAATGGAAGGTGAATGGATCGGCAACAACGAGTAGTGCAGAAGTCAGGGCAGCTGAGAAGGCACCAACCACCACACCGGCGAGCAGAAGCACACGCGGGTCGAGTCGTCGCCCGGCCACGGCGCTGATCCGGTACACCATTGCCATTGCGGCGAGCGCGCCGATCGTTGCGCATCCGGCGATGCTCCATCCGCTCGGCAACCCGACGACCACCGCAACGACAGCACCGAGTGACGCTCCGCCCGAGAGTCCCAGCAACCACGGTTCCGCCAGTGGGTTGCGCAGCATCGCTTGCAGCGACGCGCCGGCCACTGCAAGTGTCCCACCGACACAGAACGCCAACAAGACCCGCGGCAATCGAAGTTCCCGAACAATGACGGCATTGGAACCACTGCCGTCGCGGAGTGCTGAGAGCACCGCGCTTGGCGATAGCGGTACGGCACCGAGCACCATGCCGAGCACACAAGCGCCAATGGCCGCGACCACCAGGGCCGGCAGGGCGATGCGCGAACGATAGGTGAGTAGTGCCAATGAAAAACCCGTCTCTCCTGAAGGAGTGACGGGCGGGGCGGCGACAAATCGCATGGCCAGCAGCGACTCGACACGACCACGCCACCGTTCCCTCCCCCGAGGGTGTGCTGGTGGCGCGAACGGAGAGGTCTCCTGGCTTCGGGCGCCGTCGCTCGCCTTCCCGGGTTGACCCCAGTGGCACGGTGGGCGACGGTGGAACTACCCGTTACAGTGGCGGGGCCGCGCCGGTATTGCACCGGACTTCCGAGCGTCCCCATTCGCTGACGACAATCAATTGTAAAGCGAAGCTATGAACGGGACCGCGCTATCGCAAGGTCCGCGCGGTGGCGCCAACGAGGACCAGCGCCATCAGCCCGATCAACACCGGAACGAGCCATCCTGGCGTCCCCGCGCTGGCAACGACGAGTACCACCGCCTCACCGGCGGTCATGCTCCCCTGCCACCTGGCATACGGCTTCTTGTCGATCACCGTATCAGAGCGAGTGAACGCGCCACGCACCCGCAGCGATTTGTCGGCGCTG
>JANYCP010000194.1 GCA_025360265.1 Gemmatimonadota bacterium | reverse complement strand
GCGAATGTCGGCATCATCGTGCGTCGCCCACTTGTTCTCGATCAGCAGCACCGCGTCGGGGGCAAGCGCGCCGAGTCGATGGCGGGCGAGCAGCACCTGCTCGTTGAACGCCATGGCGAGATTCGTGGCGTCACCCCAGTTGGTCACCGGACCGGCGCCCACACGAATGCGGTAGCCGCTGGCGCCTTCGGGGACGCGGGGCGGCGGCTGGGTTTCTGCGGGAATGATTTCCACCGTCCAGACGCCGTTGCCCATCTTCGCGGAGACGGCACCGAAGATCTGGCCGCACTTCTGCGCGCCCTCGCCGGCATCCGAGACGATTTCCACAGTGTGTTCCGCACACTGGATTGCGCATGCGTCAGCAGGCGAGAGTGTTGCCGTAGGAGCGTTCATGCGGCGCCCGAATTTGCTGCGGCGCTTGCCAATCCGAACGCCACCATCGCGCGGATCGCAGTTCAGCCCGCGTATGCAAGACGACGGGCGTGGTCCGTTGTCGGTGCCACGGCAATCGGCACACTGCTTGCCGGGTACCTGATTGGCCACCGCGGCGGCACCACTGGCGTTGCCAGTAGCACCCGCGTGATTCGCGCGACGATTGCCCTCGGCGACAGTGCCAAGATCCGCGCAATCGGCAATATCCGGCTCGCGATCTCCCCCAAGGGGGGGCGCATTGTGTATGTCGGATCCGACAAACCGAGTCCCTCACTCTGGATCCGGGATTTCGATCAGCCGGAGGCGCACCCGCTGCCGGACACCAAGGGCGGATATTCGCCGTTCTTCTCGCCGGATGGACAGTCGATTGGATTCTTCGCGGGGTCGAATGGACGGGCATCCATGAAGGTGATGTCAATCGCCGGCGGCGTCGCCCGAGTCTTGGTGCAGGATTCCGTGGCGGAGTTTGGCGGCGCCGACTGGGGCGATGACGGCCAGATCTACTTCACTGACGCAACGCGGAACCTCTCGAAGGTGTCGGCCACCGGCGGCACTGCAGTCCGGATTACGCACGCCGACTCGGCACTCGGCGCCAAGGAACTCGATTACCCCGACGTACTCCCCGGCAGTCGCTATGCGCTGGTCATGCTCTGGAGAGGATCGATCTCCGCCAACCACATCGGTCTCGTCGATTTGAAAACCGGCAAGACACGAGACTTGACGCCAGGATCGTATGCGCGGTATGTCGCGCCCGGATTCGTCGCGATCGGAGTTTCCGATGGACGAGTGCTCGCCGCACCGTTTGACGACGCGAACGGACGCCTGTTGAGTACCCCGATCCCGATGCTCACCAATGTGCAGCAGGAAACCGGGAACGGCACGATCCAGTTTGCCGTGGACGAACTCGGCACGATCGTGTACGAGCGACTGCGCGGTGAAGGCGATGGGCTCGCCTGGGTCGATTTTGCTGGGCGCTACACACTGGTAGACACCACTTGGAAGGGCATTTTCCCGGGACTTGCGCTCTCGCCCGACGGCACACAGATCGCGGTGAGCCGCGCTGAGTCCGGGGAGAACCAGCTCTGGGTCAAGCATCTCGTGACCGGTACCGCCACCCGCCTCGGAATTGATGTCAAGGAACCCGATCGCCCGGCGTGGACGCTGGACGGCCGAGGGGTGGCGTACCTCGCCACGAAAGACAATCGTCGAACGCCCTGGATGCAGCGGGCCGATGGCAGCGACCAACCCCAACCAGCGGTACCGAGCCACATGACGCTGGATGAAGTCGCATTCCAGCCGGCGGGGCCCTACACCGTAGTCCGGTCGGAAGGACTCGGGACCGGTTCGCGACATCTCTTTGTCGTTGAGGCTGGCAAGGACACGGCGCCACGAATGATCCTCGCGTCGCGGTTCGATCAGTACGGGGCGACACTTTCGCCAGATGGACATTGGCTTGCGCATGTGTCCGAGGAAAGCGGCGCACCGCAGGTCTATGTGCGACCCTTCCCCAATGTGGACTCCGCACGCTTTGCGATTTCGGTCACCGGCGGCACCGAACCGCTCTGGCGTCGCGACGGCCGGGAACTCTACTTTCGCGACGAACGAGGCGCAGTCACTGCCGTGACCGTGACAACCGGCAAGTCGTTCGAGCACGGCACCCCC
>JANYCP010000182.1 GCA_025360265.1 Gemmatimonadota bacterium | reverse complement strand
TCAAACGGCGTCGCCAACAACAGCCGCAACTCCTCGATCATGGTGAAGTTGCCGGATTGAGCGTTGGTAATCGCTTCCTGTGCGATCCAGTTGCGCAACACAAACCTTGGATTCACCGCCAGCATCCGCACGTGCCGCTCGGCGTCAGCCGAATGTTCGCGGCGGAGACGTTCGGCGTACCGCGACAACCACGCTGCCAGTCGCTCACCGTCTGCCACTTCCATTCGGACGGCGTCGTTCGCCCCTTCGACGTGGCGTGAGACCAGCCGGAAGAATCTGCTGTAATCCGTCTGTGTGTCGTGCAGCATCGCAAGCATTTCGGCCACCAGCGTGACGTCACTCGCTTCGCTCGCGACCAGTCCCAGCTTGGCGCGCATCAACCGATCGATCTCGCGCTCGAACGTGGCGCGATAGGAATCGAGCGCAGCCGTCGCGTCATTTTCAGATACAAGCGAGTGCAGCGCTTCGCCCAACCGTGCGCAATTCCACAGGCCGACGCGTGGTTGCTGGTCGAATGCGTATCGTCCACTCGTGTCGGAATGATTCGGGATGTACCCGCGATCATACCGTTCCATCCAACCATACGGACCATAGTCGAGCGTAAGTCCCAGGATCGACATGTTGTCGGTGTTCATCACGCCATGGGTGAAGCCGGTCGCCGTCCACGCCGCCATCAGGACTGCCGTACGATCCACCACCTCGCGATACCATGCGGCGTGTCGCTCTGCAGCCGGGAACATCAGCAGGTGCGGGAAGTGGCGATCGATCACGTAGTCGGCGAGCTGGGCCACGGCGTCGGTCTGTTCGCGCGAAGCAAAGAGTTCGAACGAACCGAAACGCACATGCGTCGGCGCCATCCGAACCAGAATGGCCGCCGTCTCGACCTGTTCCCGATACACCGGTGCGTCGCTGCCGACGATGGCGAGCGAGCGAGTCGTCGGGATGCCGAGCCCGTGCATTGCCTCGCCGGCGAGATACTCGCGAATGGTGGAGCGGAGCACCGCGCGGCCGTCGCCCATGCGGGAGTAACGCGTCGGCCCCGCCCCCTTGAGCTGGACTTCCCAGCGCCGGTGATCGGGGCCGGCCACCTCGCCGAGGACGATCGCCCGGCCGTCGCCAAGCTCGGAAACCCAGACCCCGAACTGGTGGCCGGCGTAGGCGGCTGCCAGTGGCTTGGTACCCGGGATTGCCCGGTCGCCGTTGATCGCGGCGACGAACTCAGGCCGTTCCGCCTCCGCACGCGACAGGCCAAGGAGCGCGGCCGCGGCCGGGTTGAACGCCACCAGGTGCGGGTCCGGAAGTGGTGTGGCGGCAACCGTCTGGTAGAACGTCTCCGGCAGCCGGGAGTAGGAGTTGTCCCAGCGGATTTGGTCGAGGTATCGGGTCACCCCCAAAGCTATCCCGGTGCCTGAAACCTTCCCGGGCAATTTTACGTTTACTATTGAAACAGTATCAGGCTATTGGCAATTCCAGGCAGGAGCACGGACATGACACGGAAGTACTGGATGGGGATCTTCGTCGCGATGCTGGCGGTTTTCGGCGCGGGCATGCTGGTGGCTCGCGGTGTCAACAGAGTGGGCACCCTGGTCGAGGACAACCTGCCGTCGCCGCTTCGCTTGATGATGAACACCGGTTTCAAGGTGGATGGGGACAAGATCGGTGACATCGAGCGCCTGCAATTCATGCGCACCTCGCCGGGTCAGTTCGATTCCGCCGTCGTCACCGTCAAGGTTGAGGATTCAGCGGATGTGGCACACATCGGCGCGTGCACGCTACGCGTCACCAACGCCCGCCCGTTTGGCAGTTCCACCCGCTTCATCTGCACGTCACACTCCGACTCGGCGCGGCTCAACCTGGTGCCGTTTGGGCACATCGTCGTGCTGCCGGAAGGGAAGACTGTCACATTTTACGTCGCCAGCAGCACCGAGCAGGACATGCATCAGCATGCCTATCGCGGCACCGGCGGCTCGGATTCAGGTGACGTCGATATCAGCACAACGAACGGCAGCTTCAGAATCACGGTGAACGGCCGGGAAATCGTCAGCGCTAGCGATTCCAACGGCGTGACCATCCACGACGCCAACGGCAACGAGATCGTGAAGATCGGCGGCGACAGCAACGGTGGATCGGTGCAGGTCACGGGCGCGAACGGCAAGAAGATTGTGGACATTCATGGGGCGAGCAGCAAGAAGAAGCCTTGAGGCATGGGGCATGGGGGTAACCGACTAACTTCCCCGCCGGTTGCCTGACTCGCAGGCGCCACGCCCCATGCCCCATGCCCGAAATCTTCTATGGCCCTCGTCTCCGCATCCGACCTCGCCGTTGTCTTCGGCGCTGAAACACTCTTCTCCAATATCACTTTCCAGATCGAGCGCGGTGAACGCTGGGGCGTGATCGGCCGCAATGGCACCGGCAAGACCACGCTGATGCAGCTGATCACTGGTGACCGCGAGCCCACTCGCGGAGTGGTCGCGCGCGCGCAGGGAATGCGCATCGCCGTGATGGACCAGTATCGTGACCTCGGCGGGGCGGTCACGGTGTGGGATGCTGCGGCGCGTGGCTTCGCCGAACTGCTGCAGCTGGAGCACGCGCTCGCCGCGCAGGCCCACGCGATTGGCGACGCCGGTGACAACGTGACGCCGGAAATGCTCGACAAATATTCCCACGATCTCGAACGCTTCGAGCACGAAGGTGGCTACGCGGCTTCCGCGCGCGTGGACTCGGTGCTCGAAGGCCTTGGCTTCGATCCGATCGACGCGCGCACTCGCGAAGCGGCAACACTTTCGGGCGGAGAGCGTGGCCGCTTGGCGCTGGCCGGACAGCTTGCCGCACCTGCTGATCTGCT
>JANYCP010000179.1 GCA_025360265.1 Gemmatimonadota bacterium | reverse complement strand
TCACAACGGCCAGGATCGGTGGATCACGATCCGCCAACGGGCCGCGACGTGCGCAGTCATCCCGTGACCATGGCGGAACACAGTCGGCTCGCCGAGGTTCTCGGTGAAATCGAACTCGACGCGAATTCCTTTCATCATCAGGCGCTCGACCGCGTCGGCGAGGGACTCGCCGTGACTGCGGTGGCACCCGACGGCGTTGTGGAGGGGGTCGAGAGCATGGACGCCCACGAATGGATCCTCGCAGTGCAGTGGCATCCCGAAGAACTCACGCATACTCCTGACGCGGCAGACCTCAAGCTCTTCGCCGCACTGATCACGGCGGCACGTCGCAGCTGATAGACCCGTTCCCAGCTGGCCCGCCCGCGACGGCCATTCCCCGCATCGTGCACCTCGCGAGCGGCCGGGAGTGGCGTGGTGGCCAGCGGCAAGTCCTCATCCTTGCCGCCGGCCTGATGCACAACACGGATATCGACTCCGTCGTCGTGACCGGTCAACATACGGAACTCGCCAAGCGACTGACGGCCGCGAGCGTGCCGATCTTCGTCGTGCCGTGGATGCTGGGACTCGACCCCCGCGTGGTGATGCACACCATGAGTGCGCTGCGTCCCGGCGCAATCATCCATGCACACGACAGTCACTCGCATGCACTCGCCGACGCCATCTCCCGGATGCGCGACACGCCGATCGTCGTCACACGGCGCGTCACTACCATGATCAAGAATCCGCGTCGCTACAAGAGTGCCGGCGCGGTGATCGCCATATCCAACGCCGTGCGGGATCTGTTGCTCCGCGCCGGTGTCGCTTCGGAAAAAATCCATCTCATTCCGGATGCCGTCGATCTCGACCACGTCGACACTCAGGTCAAGTGGCCCGCCGATGTTGCTGCAGTGCCTGCGGGCACACCATTGATCGTCTGTGTGGCGGCACTTACCAAGGAAAAGGGCGTGGAGCTCCTCATCGACGCGGCAGCGATTCTCCGCACGACCCACCCCGCCGCCCGCTGGCTTGTGCTGGGCGAAGGGCCGGATCGCGAAGCACTCGAGGCTCGGAGCAAGGCGAGCGGCACCGTTCAGGTTGTCACCCTCGCCGGATTCGTCAATGCTCCCGAGGCGATCCTCCGAACGGCGACCATCGCGGTCCAGCCCTCTCACAGTGAAGGGCTCGGTTCGTCGGTCCTCGACGCGCTCGCCCTCGGCGTCCCCGTCGTGGCCACATCAGTTGGCGGCCTGCCCGACGCGCTGGCCCATGGCGGCGGGGTGCTGGTGCCGCCCGGGTCGCCGGTGGAACTCGCCGGGGCGGTCGCGCGTCTGTTAGATGATGGCCCCGAACGTGAGCGATTGAGCCGCGCTGGGCGCCTTGCGGCCGCGGAATTTTGCGTCGACAAGTTGGTGCAGCGAACACTCGATGTGTATCGTTCGGTAGCGCAGACCCAGGGAGCCCGATGATTTACTTCTGTATTCCGACGCACGACGAAGCCGCCACCATTGGGCTGGTACTGTGGAAGATTCGTCGCGTGCTGGAAGATTCGTCCCGCGAGTATCAGCTTCTTGTCGGCAATGATGCGTCCACTGACGCCACCGCTGAGGTGCTGGCTCCATATACGAAGGTGTTGCCGCTGACGGTGTTCACATCGAAGGAGCGGCTCGGCTACGCGGCGACCGTCGAGGCACTCCTCAAGGAAGCACTGGCACGTTCGGATCGTCACAAGCGTGACGCGGCGATTCTGTTGCCGGCAGATTTTTCAGCCGACCCATCGACGCTACCGGAGTTCCTCAAGCGAATCGACAGTGGTGCAGACGTCGTAGTGGGCGAATCGACACTGGAAGGTGAAACGGACAAGTGGCAGCGCCGGGTCCGCCATTGGGCACCGCGGCTCCTCGGCAAGCGGGCGCGTGTGCCCGGTGTGCGCGATGTCGTCTCCGGTTATGCGGCGTTCCGGCTCGTGGCACTCCGGAATGCCTACCGAGACCACGCCGACCCGTGGCTCACGGCTGATGGTTGGGCGGCGAATGCACAGTTGCTGGCCTGGGCGTCGGCTGGTGCGCGGCGCGTGGAATCGGTACCAGTGGTGGAATTGCTTGATCGACACGTGCGACCGCATCGGCACGCGCCAATGGAACGCGCGAAGGCACTCTGGGCCGCACGAAAATTGCTGACAGCACCGCCAGCGGAGTCGCGGGCGGAACGTCCCGCGAAGCCGGGCACCAAGGAGAAGGAAGCCGCGTGATACCGTTCGTCGTGGGAGCCATGCTGCTGCAGACGGTGCGGGCCGCGCCTCCAGCGGTGGCGGCACCTTTTTCCGTGGGTGAAACGCTTGAATTCTCGGGTAAGTACCTCTTTGCCACGCCCGGCAGCGCCACAATGGTTGTGACCGGTATCGACACCGTCCGGGGTGTCCCGCAGTGGCACTTCAATCTGGCTTTGAACGTTGACTTCGCCTGGTTCCATAACAAGTCCAGGCTGGAGTCGTGGACGACTGTCGGCGATTTCGTGTCACGCCGCTTCATTCATTCGATCGTGGAGCAGGGGAAACAGCTCGCGAACGATGACTTCCACATCTATGGCGATTCGGGTTTTTACAGGAATCACTCTGACACATTGACGAAAAAGACACCCAAGCTGCCGCTCGACGATCTGGCGTTCATCTACTATTTGCGCACGATGGAATTCAAGCAGGACAGCACGTACCGGATGCCGCGTTACTTTCGCGACGATCACAACCCGGTTGAGGTGACAGTCCTCGGACATGACAGCGTCGAGATGCCGGACGGGACCAAGCGATCATGTTGGGTACTCCACCCCGTGGTCGACGAACCGAACGGGTTGTTTTCCCGCAAGTCAGATGCGAAGCTCTGGCTGACAGACGACGGGCTGCGGCTGCCTGTGCAGATCGAATCCAAGCTGTTCGTCAGCCACTTGACGCTGAAGATCGTGAAAATTTCGTACTCCCGGTGAAGCACCTTCCCCTCCTGCTCCTCCTCGCCGGCTGCGCGCACCAGGCTGCCACACCCACGGCAATGCCAGTCACCCTCGACGCCATGGCGGCCGATTCGATCGCTCACGCGATGGTGCAGCGCGCGATCGACGCCGACGCCAAGGGTGTCACGCCAGACTCGCTCTATCTCGCCGAAGCTGAAGTGATTGCCAATGGCGCCCCGCGCGCCGAGGCACCGCGACTTGCCGGTGTTGGCGAGCACGGTACGGTGCAGCTCGGATCGAGCCGCTTCGGCGTCACGGGGAGTTATGTCTGGGGAACGATCCAGTACCGCTGGGCGCCAGGCTCAGCTCAACAGAAGATGATCGACGGCTGGGCCACCTTTGTGATCGGGCGGCTCCGGAGTGGCGAGTGGCGAATCATGCATGTGCATTCGTCGACTGCTAGCCCTGAACCTTCGTCCTGAGCGAAGCGAGGGACCCCCAGACTTCACCGCTGCCCTGATTCTGGAGGTCCCTCGCTACGCTCAGGACGAGGAAGTACTCAGCTTGCTGCTGGGTTCCCGCGAATCGCTTCGCGAATCCTGTTGGCCACACCGGGCGCGAAGATCTTGAGCAGCGTGTAGACGACGAAGCCCAGGAACGCCCACCAGATAATCGTCATCAGCAAGCCGACCAGGGCGCCAAAGACACCCATCAGCAGCTTGAATCCGATCATCGCCACCACTGCAAGCACCGCGAACCCGCCGACTGTCCGTACCATGATATGCTCCGCGAAAACTGTCACCAACCCACTTCACTCGACCCGTGGAAGAATACGCCAACCCGCGTTCGATAGTTTCAACTCGCACCGTCGTTCTGCGCACCGCGCTGTTTCGCCACTGAAACATTCCGGCACCAAACCGCTCATCGGCGCAGACGCAGTTGCCGCCGGTGATTGAGCAGCCGCAGCCAGACGCCGGCCTTCTGCGCGCCGCCGAATTCGTACTCGCTCAGCCCCTGCGCGAAGAGCGGCAGGCCAAGCACCATCATGCCCAGGGCAAAGCTCAACGGAAGTGCTGCGCCGGCAGTGACGCGGAACTCCCCGAACGCTGCCGCCATCGCCTTGATTCCTTCGAGGAACCGGGGGACCCCGGCGTACGCCACCCACGACGTGAGGGCGACGACGGGCACCGCAGCAATCATCAGCGTCCGGCGCGTGGTAAGCCAGAGCATCATCACACAGGCCATCCACGACCAGGCCACCATCCACGCCCACAGCGACAGGACATTGGGCACGGTGGCTGGAATCCCGGTCACCGAACGGGCCAGCACCCATACCGCAGCACCGGGCGTCGCGAGCAGGACGATGCCCAGCAGGTACCCGATGCCGATCGAGATCGCCGGATGCGGCAGTTGCTTGATCCCTTCGAGGTCGCCACGCACGCGTGCAGTGCTCAGCTGAATCGCAATGCCGCCAGGAATCATCGCGGCCAGTGCGCGCACGTAAAACGTCGCATATCCCTTCAGTTCGACTGTTCCGATCAGCAGCACAGCAACACACACCGCGAGAATGATCAGGCGGCGCCATGACTGCTCCGCGGCCAACCGAATGCAGTAGCGCGTCACCGCGAGCGATGGGCCGCGGCCAATCGCAGCAAGTTCGCGCTTCGGCGGCTTGGCACCCATCGGCACCGCCGCCGACGCGTCATAGGTGTAGCGATCAATGCCAGAGGCGAAGAGCGCCACCATGCCGTACAGCATCGCTGCCGGCGTGGCCACCACCACGAATGCCATGCTCGCGATGCCAAGCGGCGAGATGGCAAACGTGGCGAGCTGATCACCATTCCGCTCGATGAATGTGCCAAAGCGCTCCGTGATCGCGGCCTTGGTACGCGCCGGCAGCAGCGACTTGAGCAACGTCGGGCTGTAACCGATCGTCATCGGCACCCACCAGAGATGCCGAAGATTCCAGCGTACGTTGATCGCCATCAATAACCAGAGGAAGGCGCAGCCCATCATCCACGCGCCGATCGGCACCGACACAACCAGTGCGATAAATGCCGTCAGCTCGATCTCCTTGCCGCGATAGAGTGCGATGAACAACGGCACACACATCGGGATGATCGGCGATGCGCGAACGGCGGCGCCGAGCAAGCGAGCGGTGGCCATCGCCTTATGGGAGATTGGCAGGATGCGATCGAATTCCAGCGTGCCGAGCATTTTGTCACTTCGGAGATCACCGAGCGGCGCAAGCATGGCGAACAGCGAGATCACCATCACCACGCCGCCGACAATCGCGCCGATCAGCATCGGCGCGAAGATCGCGCACACCGTCGCGCCGACACCCAGGGCGCCGAGCACCTCCATGCGGCGGCGGCCGCGGGCCACCTCGCGCCGGAAGATCGCCCAGAACGCACGCCAGTTCACGGCACCGCTCGCAGCACGTGGGCCACCAGTTCCGTCAGCTTGCCAGAGGCCCGCGCTTCGGTGAGGGTGGCGCCAGGAATTTCCTGCACCAGTTGCCCGGCGCGCAGCAGCATGGCACGATCGCAGAGCACTTCGACATCCTCGAGCAGGTGCGACGAAAAAATCAGCGCGCGATTCGGCGCGGAAGCGAAACACTCGCCGAGCAATGCCAGAAAATCGAGCCGTACCACCGGATCGAGCCCGTTGGTTGGTTCGTCGAGCACCAGCAGGTCGGGGCGATACGCTTCGGCGGCGATGTAGGCCGCCTTGACTGCGGTGCCGCGTGACAGTGCGGCGATCCGTTCGCTGGCATCGAGCGCAAGCCGCGACGTGAGGTCCTGCTGATAGGCCACGTCCCACGTCGGATAGCAGTCCGCAAGAAAGGCATACCACTCACGCACCCGAAGCGCGCCGTCTGCCTG
>JANYCP010000165.1 GCA_025360265.1 Gemmatimonadota bacterium | reverse complement strand
TCGATCGGCAACCCGACACCCGAAACGATCCAGCTCAGTCTCGCGCGCCAATTGCCGAGCGGTGACGGCATCTTCCCAGTGCAGTGGGGGCCGTGGCACTTCCGCCAGTCGATCGACTATTCGATGACGGCGAATCGTGCCATTCTCGATCTCGCGTCAAAGTATCGCGAAGACCTGCTTTTCAATTTCTGGCGCATGGGCCGCAACTCGATCGAGCGCGGCAGCAAGGACAGCTGGACCACCACCCCGAACACGATTCTCGCGGCGGAGAAGGCCGGTGGTGCAGCAGTAGCACCGGCAGTTGGTGGCGATGCGACCGCAGCTCCAGCAACGCCGCCGGCCGCTGATGCAACCGGCCGAGGTGCCGCGGCGCCAGGCGGGCGTGGCGGCGCGGCTCCAGGTGGCGCCGGTGGTGGACGCGGTGGGCGCGGCGGCAACACGGCAGCGTATGCCGCCGTGCTTCGCGATCCGGTGCGGCGCGATCCGCGGGCGTTCATCATTCCGGCCAACCAGCCCGAGTTCGCGCAGGCGCTCGATTTCCTGCAGGCACTCCAGTACGCCGGCATCGAGATTCAGCGCGCAACCGCCGATTTCGCCGTCGCTGGCACCAGCTACCCGAAGGGTTCGTTTGTCGTGCGCGGCGACCAGGCATTCCGTCCGCACGTGCTCGACATGTTCGAACCACAGTGGCATCCGATGGACCTTGAGTATCCCGGCGGCCCGCCGAAGCGCCCATACGACAATGCTGGATACACATTGGCATTCCAGATGGGCTTCAAGTTCGACCGGATTCTTGAGGCTTTGCCGGAGATGCCGAGCAACATGCTCGCGGTGGACGAGAAGATTCATCCGGAACCATCAACGTTCGATTCGAAGGCAAAGGCCTGGAAGCTTTCGCCGTCATCGAACGATGCGTTCCTCGCCCTGAATCGCCTCTTCAAGGCGAATCAGCGCGTCGAGCGATTGGGAAACGGTGAATTTGTCGTGACGGCCACGCCAGTGAGCGCCAAGATCATCGCCGATCTCGCCCGTGATCGCGCGCTATGGATCAAGTCCGCAGCGGCAACCGACAAGGGGACGCCGATCAAGGCGTTGCGCATTGGATTGTGGGATCAGTACGGTGGTTCCATGCCAGCCGGCTGGGCGCGCTGGATTCTCGAGCACTACGAAGCGCCGTTCGAGCGCGTCTTCGCACCGCGTCTCAACGCCGGCGACATCAAGAAGGACTTTGATGTTCTTGTCTTCCTCGGCGGTATTCCGAGCACCAGCGGCGGCGGACGTGGCCAGGGCGGCGGTGGCGGCGGCGGGCGCGGCGGCAACACGCTCCCGATCCCTGACGAGTACAAAGGACAGCAGGGAGCGATGACCGTCGATACGACGGTACCGGCCCTGAAGGCATTCCTTGAGGCAGGCGGCCGCATCGTTGCCGTTGGACGCAGCTCGGTAGATCTCGCCCAGCACCTCGGCTTGCCAATCACCAACCAGGTCGCGGGAATTTCCAACACCAAGTACTACATCCCCGGATCGGTGTTGCAGGTCGCGGTCGACACGACGCAACCGGCAGCGGCCGGCGCACACCCGCTCACCGATGTCTTCTTCGACAATTCTGCGGTGCTGAAAGTTGGTCCGGACGCACTCGCCAAGGGCGTCAAGAAGATCGCCTGGTTCGCCGCAGCTGAACCGCTTCGCTCAGGATGGGCGATCGGTCAGGAATATCTGAAGGACGGCGTCGCGATGGCGTCGGCCCAGATCGGGCTCGGGACGGCGTACTTCTTTGCCCCGGAGATGACCTTCCGCGCCCAACCGGAAGGGACGTTCAAGTTCATCTTTAATACGTTTTATGGGGACGCGCCCGTAAAGAAGTAAGAAAAGAGAAAAAGCGAGAAAGAGAAAAAGAGAGTTTGGGTCACGCCGCCCTTATTTCTCTTTTTCTCTTTGTCACCTCTCGCCGAAATTCACGTCCATCCTCACGACGATCATCTCGTTCATCTTGAGAATTCCGAGCATCTTGGTCAAGCCGCCGACGCCGTAATCCTTCACATTCACCGGCAAAGATCCCCGGAATCGAGCGGACGACGGCGTGATCCACACAAATCCTGGCACACTTGCCGCACGAGTCTGGCCGTGCAACGTGAACCGACCCCTGAGTACGACCGCTACGGAGTCGCCGGACACCGTGCCGGGCGTCACCGAATCGAGATCAAACCGGATGCTGGAGTATTTCTCGATCTCGAGCGATCCTGCCATGTCGCGATCACGATGCTCGTTGTTGGTGTTCAGCGACTTCGACGGCGCCTCGACCCAGCCACGCACGCCGCTCAATTCCCCCGCGCCCGTGAGCATTCCCGTAACGGTGTTGGTCACACCAGTGAACGCACCAAGGGTTGCCTTGGCGTCAAACGCCAGTGTGCCGTGAGCAAGATGGAAATCGCCAACCGACTGCGCCTGGAGTGCGGCGGGCGACGCGCAGAGTGCTGCGATGATCAATCTGCAGTACCGACGTGAGAGCATCGCTACCTCAACAACAGGGTCCGCACTACCAACCGTGCGGTCACAGCGTCCTCGGGTGTCGCGTACGCCTCAGCCGTCAGGCTCGTCTGCTTCACGCGAAGGGTAACACCACCGAACAGCGCCACACGATGCAAGTCGACATTGACTTGCCGTTGATCGTGCGATCCCTGCGCGTTCGTAAAGTTCACCTGAAACCGTGGGTGCATCACTGTATAACCAACTCCCAGGTGTGGCCGGATGTTCCCCCGGCCCGCACCGATGACCGCTTCCGCCCCGATGAGACCCGGGTGCCACCGGTCGTCGGAGAGGGTCCCGTGATAGCACTCGCTGGTGGCATCAGCGACTGCCTTGGCGTCGCAAGTGATCGGCCCGTGCAACGACCCAACCACCGTGTGCGCACGCAAACCGAGATAGAGGCCATCCGCCAGACGGAACGGCCGCGCGATGGCAAGACCGACCAGACTCGCGCTGACCTGATTGACCGTGATCGGTGGAATCCATGACGCCTCAAGCAGGAAGCCACCCACAGCCACGGCAAGCCGCGGACGAATAATGCCGGCGATCGGGTGGACGTTTTCGGATTTCTTGTCAGGGCGACAAACTGTCGGCAGCGCAGTGACGCTGTCGATCGCAGGCAACGAGGCCAATTCGATACCGAACGATACGCCGTGCGCGACAGCCGGTGCCCGCGCGCCAGTGAAGGCAATCGGTACCGAGAGAATGGCAAACGTCTTTGCTTCGTGCGAATTGGGCGACGGCGTGCAGATGTCCTGTTGTGCGCCCAGTCGCACGGCCGCAGCCGAGACAAGCAGCACAATCCACAATGCCGGGCGCGCATTCATTGAACGATCACCATCCCCCACATCCCGGTTCCTGGCGCCCCATGTTCGAAGCAGTAGTACCGATACGTCCCTGGCGTGTTGAACGTGAACGCATACGAATGCGGCGTGTCGGCGCTGGTTCCGCTGGTAAAACTCGGCGTTCCGTTTGAAATCACGCTATGCGTGCCATCTCTCCACACCCAGGTGACGGTGGTGCCGGCGTGGATGATCACCGCCATCGGATCGTTCCGCGATCCACCAGCGGTGTACATATCGACCTGCACCTGTGTTCCGTTCGCAACGACAGCGCCAATCCCGCTGAATGAGAGTGACGCGCCAGATGTGTTGCCGACGAATGCGTTGGCGGTCTGCAGGCCCGGCGTTGTACCAAGCGTCCACGTTGAACTCGCCGTGCCGTCAGCTGACGTGTTGACCTGCGCCGGAGAAAGCGAACCGCTCGACGTCTGCCAAACCACTGCTTGCTGGCCGAGCGGCGAGCCCGCTTGCGTCACCAGCACCGTAAGCGGCACACTCGCCACGGTACCGGCGACACCAACTTGTCCGTCGCCGGAGACGAGTGAAATCACCGGCGCGGCCGGCGGAGGTGGCGGCGGGCCAGGTGGCGGCGGTGGCGTCGTCACGCCGGAGGAATCGCCGCCGCAGGCGATGGAAAGCACGAGTACCGCGAGAAAAGCATCAGATCGGTCAAGCATGGCCTCTCCCGATGACAGTACCGCATCCATCGCAACATGGTATGGTACAATCTTACCACCGGCGACACATCGCAAACAGTACGGAGGACCAATGTCCCGCCTCGGCTTCGACCTGACCTGGCTCGGCCACGCCACCTTCTATCTGAAAGGAACGCCTGACGGACCTAAAATCCTGATCGACCCCTTCCTCGGCAATCCCAGGGCCCCGAAGAATGCGGCGGAGCTGGCGGCCACCACCAGCCACATTCTTGTCACGCACGCACATTCTGATCACATCGAGGACGCAGCGTCGATTGCCATCAATACTGGCGCATCCGTGCTCTCGTCCCTTGAGATCACCATGGAACTCGCGGCGCAGGGAGTGCCTGCATCGCAGCTGGTCGGTTTCAACAAGGGCGGTGCAGCGACGCGAGATGGATTGACCGTCACGCTGACGCAGGCATTTCACTCCTCATCAGTGCGCGCAGCTGACGGAGGAGCTCGTTCCGTCGGCGACCCGTGCGGCATGGTGATCGAGTTGCCCAACGGTACGGTCATCTACAACACGGGCGACACGTGCGTGTTTGGTGACATGAAGTTGATCGCGGAAATCTATCGGCCCACTGTGTTGATGTTGCCCATCGGCGATTTCTACACCATGGGTCCGCGGCAAGCAGCGAAAGCGTGCGAACTGGTCAATCCGCAATGGATCATCCCGCAGCACTACGGAACGTTCCCAGGGCTCACCGGGACGCCGGATGCGCTGCGGGCCCTGCTACCGTCAACGATGCGTGATCGCGTCATAGCGCCCGCGCCGGGGGAGACCGTTCGTTAGGGGCGCACCACGCTGCGCCCTTGCACCGGTCCCCAGTTACGTTGAGCCATGGCATCGATCTCGATCCTCGGCGTACCCCTCGATCTCGGCGCCTCACGCCGTGGTGTCGAAATGGGCCCATCCGCCGTGCGCCTCGCGAAACTCGCGCAACGATTGGAACAACTTGGCCACACTGTTGTCGATACCGGCGACGTGCCGGTGCCGACGCGCGAAACGCTACGCCTCCAAACTGGTATCGAGTTTCTACCAACAATCACCGCGGTCTGTCGTGACGTCGCATCTCGCACCGCAGACTTTGTGCGACACGGGCAGATCCCACTGATACTCGGTGGCGATCACTCGGTTGCTGCCGGATCAGTCGCTGGCGTCGCCACCGCGCTGGCGGAACGAGGCGATCGTCTCGGTCTCATCTGGCTCGATGCACATGCCGACCTCAACACACCGGAAAGCACGCTCAGCGGCAACGTGCACGGCATGCCGGTCGCACATCTCATCGGCAAGGGCGACCGAGGCATGGCGTCGCTGGCGAACCCTTCACCGGCCGTTCGAGCGGAGAATGTCGTGATTATCGGCGCTCGCGATCTGGATCAGGCCGAGCGTACCCACGCGCGCGAGTTTGGCATCACGATTTACACAATGCGCGATCTCGATGAGCGAGGGATGCGCGCCGTGCTGGGTGAGGCGATCGCGAAGGCCAGCGAGGGGACCGGCGGATTCCATGTCTCGCTCGATCTCGACTTCGTTGATCCGCGCGAAGCCCCAGGGGTCGGCACGCCGGTGCGTGGCGGGGCCACCTACCGCGAAGCGCACCTCGCCATGGAGACGCTCTGGGACACTGGCAACCTGGTTTCGATGGATCTGGTCGAGGTCAATCCGGTGCTCGACGAAGTGAACCAAACGGCAGAGTTGGCGGTGGGACTGGTGGCTAGCGCGTTCGGACAGCGGATCATCTAGTGGGTTTCACATTGCGACGTACACTAGCCTAGCCCGGTGGCCCATCCGACACTAGAATGACCCGTCCGATCGACCCCGAACTCCGTGTCCCGAGCCAAGATGACCCTGCTCCGCCGCCTGCGTCCACTGCTGCTCGCCACCGTTCTGGTGTCGGGTCGTCTGGGCGTCGCGACCGCGCAGCAGACCGGATTCAGCTCCAACGAAAAACCGTTTGCCACGATTTCGCGGATGCTGCTCAAGTCGCCGTCACGCGACTCGCTCGTCACGCTCGCACGCGAACAGGTCGGCCTCAAATACAAGCTCGGCGCGAAAGCGCCAGGCAAGGCGTTCGATTGCAGCGGATTGGTGCAATGGGTGATGTCGAAGTTCGACTTGATCCTGCCGCGTACCTCGCGCGAACAGGTGAAGGAAGGAATCGAGGTCGCCAAGGATGCGTCGGCGTTGCTGCCGGGTGACCTGCTCTTCTTCGGCAAGGGACGCGCTGTATCCCACGTTGGCATCTACGTCGGCGATGGCAAGTATGTGCAGGCCGCGAACCGGAAGGCCGGCGTGATCGAAACGCCGCTTCCAACCGGCAAGGCTGCAACGACGTGGTGGAAGTCTGCTCGTCGAGTATTTCCGGCTGACTCCCTCGGCCGCACCGCTGTCGACAGCTCGGGAAAATCCTAGCGACATTCGCTCAGTCCTGTCGCCACTCTCCTATCTTGTCTACCGTTCTCTTTCCGCCACAAGCCACGTCAGTAACGCCGCAACTCCAAGCGTAACGGCGCCGCCCAGCGCCTCGATCGGACGATCTCGAATCACGATAATCAGCGTCCAGAGCGAGAACGCCCCGAAGAAAAGCGGCGTCCAGGGATATCCCCGTACCCGATAGGGTCGCGCCAGGTCCGGTTCGCGGCGCCGCAACACGATCACTCCCAGCACCGCGAGCAACGTGGAGAGCGTCAGCGTGAAGCCGGCATAGGTAAGCACGCCCTCGAACGAGTCGGTCAATACGAATGCCAGCGCGAGGGCTCCCTGCAACAGCACCGCCCGCCGCGGCGAGCCGGAAGCACTGCGATGCGCTAATGCCCTGAGCGGTGCAATCTCCTCCGCCATCGATTCAATCACCCGCGGTCCCGCAAGCGTCATCGCGCTAATGGTGGAGATCAGCAATACCGCAATGCACCCGCTCATCAGCCGCGCGCCCGAATCGCCAAACACTCGACTGGCAACTATCGCACCAACCTCGACCTGGCCTGCGAGCAAGGATGTCGGCGTGCTGCGGAGGAACACCCAGTTGAGCGCAATGTAGAGCCCGATCACGAGTAGCGTTCCCTTCACCAGCGCACGCGGGACATTCCGCTCGGCATCAACTACTTCGGCCTGGAAGTACACCGCTGCGTTGAAACCGGAATATGCGTACGACACGAAGATCAGCGAGAGGGCGAACGGCCCGCTGGCGATCACACCCCACGATTGCGCATTGGGCGCGAACGAGAGCCCGCTTGGTGCTCCACTCGCCGCACCGACCACGATGAACGCTACGATGAGGAGCACCTTCAGCGTGGTGACCAGCACCTGCACCCGTCCCCCGATCGCGGGGGCCAGTAGATGCAAACCGGTAGCGGCGAGGATGGCGATCACACCGACCGTGGTGGTCTTGACACCAAGCAGCGGGCCGGCGTAACGACCGAGCGCCATGGCCGCGAGCGCGACCGGTGCGGCGAAACCTGCGACGATCGAAACCCATCCGGCAACCGCACCGACAGTGGGGTGGTATATGCGCGAGAGGAACCGGTACTCGCCACCCGATCCGCCGATGGCGGCCGAAAGCTCCCCATAGGTGAGCGCGCCGGCGAGGGCAATCAGGCCGCCGACGGTCCACAGTGCCAGGAGCACGAAGCCATCGGTGGTTTGCTGCACCAGGAGGCCGAGCATGGTGAACACCCCCGTGCCAATGATGTTGGCAACGACGGCGGCAAGTGCAGCGGCAGGCCCGAGGGCTCGGCGGGATGGCGGCATGGTCATGGCGCAGCGATAATGAAGGTAAGCAGATTCCTGCGCTCCCCAGCCATCTCACCCGGACCATGCCGATGCCAGACGGACCGTTTGACGAAGTCCTGTCGCGCCGCGACCTCCTGAAGACTGCTTCCGCCGTGGGTGCTGCGATGGCACTGCCGCTGCGGCCCGCGGATCCCCCCGCGAGACCTGCTGCCGCAACGATGATGGGCGTGCCATTCGAACGGCACGCGACGGTCCGGATTGCGATCGTGGGAACCGGATTGCGGGGCAGCTCGGTGCTTGGGGAGTTGCTTGCGATCGATGGCGTGCGAGTCACCGCGTTGTGCGACATCGTGCCGGCCAAGGCGCAGCGGGCGGCGAAGCGCATCACCGATGCCGGCCATCCGGCGCCGGCGCTCTTCACCGCTGGTGACCGTGACTTTGAAAACCTCGTCAAGCGGGACGATATCGATATCGTGTACACTGCCACGCCGTGGCCGTGGCACACCCCCGTTTGCCTCGCGGCGCTGAAAGCCGGCAAGCACGCCGCCACCGAAGTGCCGGCAGCGATGTCGCTTGAGCAGTGCTGGGAACTCGTCGATGCCTCGGAGCGGTCGCGCAAGCACTGCATGCTGATGGAGAACTGCTGCTACGATTTCAACGAGACCCTGGTCAACACGATGATCAAGAAGGGACTCTTCGGCGAAATCATGTACGCCGAGGCGGCCTACATCCATGACCTGCGTTCATTGCTGTTTGAGGACCGCGACGAAGGACTCTGGCGCAGGTTCCCCCACACCAATCGCCAGGGGAATTTCTACCCAACGCACGGTCTCGGGCCCGTGGCGTGGTATCTCGATATTCATGGCGGCGATCGCTTCGACTATCTGGTCTCGATGTCGACCGCCGAGCGCGGCCTGTCGCTCTGGCGGGACGAACATGTGCCGAAGGACTCGGCGAAGTGGCAGGAGACCTACATCGAGGGTGACATCAATTCGTCGCTGGTGAAGACGGTGAAAGGCAAGACAATTCTGCTCCAGCACGCCGTCACCACGCCGACGCCATACGACCGCTTGAACTCGGTACGCGGCACCAAGGGCGTGTTCAAGGATTACCCCGCGCGGATCTACCTCGATGGACAGCAGGGCGGCGAGAAGTATCTGCCGATCGACACGTTCAAGGCGGATCACACCCATCCGCTCTGGACACGGGTCGGCGAGATCGCCCGTCAGAAGGGTGGTCACGGCGGGATGGACTACATCATGGCATTCCGACTCGTGGAGTGCATGCGCGAAGGCCTGCCACCGGACTTCGATGTGTATGATGCCGCGGCGTGGAGTGCGCCGTGGCCGCTGAGTGAAACGTCGGTCAAGAACGGCAGCAAGCCGGTAAGCTTCCCTGACTTCACCCGCGGTGGCTGGCAGGCCGCACGGAGCCGCTCATGAATCCGAATTCACTCGACTGGGCGATCGTCTGCCTTTCGATCGTCATCTGTTTCATTCCCGCGCTCTTCTATCTGCAGAAGGGCGGCGCGAATACGTCAGAGTTCTTTGGCGCGGGCCGCGCCGCGCCCTGGTGGCTGATCGGCGTCTCGATGGTGGCCACAACGTTCAGCACCGACACGCCAAATCTCGTCACGTCGTTCGTCCGCACCGGTGGCGTGTCGAGCAACTGGCAGTGGTGGGCCTTCCTCCTCACCGGTATGGCGACGGTCTTCTTCTTCGCCAAGCTCTGGCGTCGGAGCGGGGTGCTCACCGATCTGGAGTTTTACGAAATCCGCTACAGCGGCCGAGCGGCGACCTGGGTTCGCGGTTTTCGGGCGATCTATCTCGGCTTGATCTTCAACTGCGTCATCATGGCCACGGTCAACCTCGCCGCCGCCAAGATCGCCAACATCGTCCTCGGATGGCCGATGTGGCAGACGCTGCTCATCTGCGCCTGCCTCAACGTAGTGTTCGCATCGATCGCCGGGTTGTGGGGCGTGCTGGTCATCGACTTCATCCAGTTCGGCGTTGCGATGACCGGCGCGTTTGCCGTGGCCTACTTCGCCCTCAAGCAACCAGAAATCGGCGGGCTGCAAGGGCTGGTGCACAAGCTTCCCGAGAAGACCCTCAACCTGCTCCCCGATTTCGGCGATTGGAAGATGGCGCTGACGCTGTTTGTCATACCGCTCACCGTGCAATGGTGGTCGGTTTGGTACCCCGGTGCCGAACCGGGCGGCGGGTCGTACATCGCGCAGCGCATGCTGGCCGCGCGATCCGAAGCCGACGCCCTCGGCGGCACACTGCTCTTCAACGTGGCGCACTACGCCCTGCGTTCGTGGCCGTGGATTGTGGTAGCACTCGCCTCGATCATCATCTTCCCGACGCTCGATTCGATTCATGCGGCATTTCCCAACGTCGAGCAACGCCTGATCAATCACGACATGGCCTACCCCGCCATGCTCAAGTTTCTCCCCCACGGATTTCTCGGCCTGATGCTCGGCGCGATGGAAGCGGCGTACCGCAGTACCATCATGACGCACCTCAACTGGGGCTCGTCGTATCTGGTGCATGACTTCTATCGGCGCTTCGTCACGAAAGATGCCACCGAACGACATTATGTATTCGCTGGGCGCATCTGCACCGCATTGCTGATGCTGTTTGCCGCGCTGCTCGCCTATGTCCTCGACAACGCGCAAGACGCGTTCGGCCTGATTCTGTCGATCGGTGCCGGTACCGGCCTGCTTTATCTGCTCCGTTGGTTCTGGTGGCGGATCAATGCGTGGTGCGAGATCGCCGCGATGACCACGTCGTTTGTGGTCGCGTTCGCCTTCTTCATGGCGAAGAAGAACGGCATGGAAATCGAAGCCCACGTATCGCTGCTCTGGACCATCGCAGCGACCACGCTTGTCTGGGTGACGACGGCGTTTCTTGCTCCGGCGACCGACCGCAGCACACTCCTCGCGTTCTATCGCAAGGTGCGCCCGGCAGGTCCGGGATGGGCTTCGATCCGTAAGGAAGCTGGGGTCGCGACGTCACCGGATTCGCTGCCGCAGGCGTTCCTCGCCTGGCTCTGCGGACTCTTCACGGTGTACGGAGCGCTGTTCGGCACCGGCTCGCTGCTCTACGGTCGCACCAACATCGCCATGTTCTGGATCGCAACGGGTGCGGTTGGCGCATTCGGGCTGATCCGCATTGTGCCGCGCATGTGGGCGCACAACCCGACGCCTGAAGGGTCGTAACAATGGGAGATCGTCGAATGACACGAACAGGTGCGCTGCTCGCCACGTTCGCCGTCGGCCTCATCGCTCTGCCGGCGACGGCACAGGTCCCGGTACGTCCAGACAGCACCAAGGCCGATACCACGAAGGCCGATTCAGCGAAAGGCGGACTCGACGGAGCGATCGGTGCGGTGCTTCATCCACGATTGGTGGGGCCGGCGATGATCAGCGGCCGGATTTCGAGCCTGGCCGTCGATCCGCGCAATCCGGGGATCATATACGTCGGCGCTGCGTCCGGTGGTGTCTGGAAGACCGAGAACGGTGGCGCCACCTGGACACCGATCTTTGATCGGCAGAGTTCGTTCTCGATCGGCACGGTGGTGCTCGACCCGAAGAGCCCCTCGACGATCTGGGTCGGCACCGGTGAAAACAATTCGCAGCGCAGCGTCGCGTACGGTGACGGTGTCTATCGATCCGACGACGCAGGCCGCACCTGGAAGAGAATGGGGCTGGAGAAATCGGAGCACATCGCGAGAATCCTGATCGATCCGCGGAACAGTGACGTGGTGTACGTCGCCGCGCAGGGACCGCTCTGGTCCGACGGCGGCGACCGCGGCCTTTACAAGACGACCGACGGTGGCAAGACATGGAATGCCGTGTTGGCACCGAGCGAGCGTACCGGCGTGACCGATGTGGTGCTCGATCCGCGCAATCCAGACCTGCTGATCGCCGCTACATGGCAGCGCCGACGGCACGTCTGGACGCTCATTGACGGGGGACCGGAGAGTGCACTGCAACGGTCAACGGATGGCGGCAAGACGTGGCGCAAGATCACGACAGGCATCCCGTCAACCACACTGGGACGCATCGGGCTCGCAGTATCGCCTGCCAATCCCGACATCATCTACGCCACCGTGGAGGCCGCCGCAGGCGAAGGCGGCATCTTCCGGTCGACCGACAACGGCGTCGTTTGGGAGAAGCGCG
>JANYCP010000142.1 GCA_025360265.1 Gemmatimonadota bacterium | reverse complement strand
TTTCGCGATGAGTTGTTGCTGCGGGGGGTCGAAGCAGTGGTGCGCCGAAGCCGGGGCCTTGATATCGATGCCGCGTGCGGGCAACTCTTCGTGAAGATGGCGCCCAAACAACAAGCCAGGACTGCCTGACGGGAGAGTCGTAATGCCGCCGTCCACGTTCAACGCGATGTACCTCCTGCCTGTAGCCGCTGGCAGCGCACTCGGCGGGATGGCGCGCTATGCGATGACCGATGTGGTGCAGACTCGTGCCGACAGCACCTTCCCGTTTGGTACGCTACTCGTCAACGTGATCGGCTGCCTGCTGATTGGCATATTCTTTCAGTTCGCGAGCGGGCGGTTTTCACCTGCGGTGCAGGCGTTGCTTACCACCGGCTTCTGCGGCGGGTTCACCACATTCTCCACGTTCAGCTACGAAAGCGTTCGCCTCGTGCACACCGGACTCTGGCAACGCGCCGTGTTGTACATCGGCCTCAGCGTCGCGCTCGGACTTGGAGCATTCTGGCTTGGCGCCACGCTCGTCCGCAGTACTAATGCGCCTTGATCCACCCTGCGATGTCGAGCATGACTTGAGGATCGACGTGACCAAACGTCAGATACTCGGCCGGGGACGGCGTGCCTGAGCCCGCGATGAACAGATGGTTGAGTGATGGATAGCGTTTGACCGTGATATCCGTTCGCGGACCGACACCCTTGAGCCAGTCGTCTAGCTGCTCTGGCGGCACCTGGAAGTCGCGCATACCCTGTAAAACGAGTGCCGGGATGTGAAGGTCGCGCATGGTGATGGCTGGGTCGTACCCGTTAAGGTCGAGCCAGTAGCGAGTACCCGTCCCGCCCAACCCCGGGACCGGTGCGTTATCGCTCGAATCGGCAGCCTTCAGCCCCCGCACTCTGGCGAATAGTGGTGCGGCGGCAGCCCGTTGCGCCTTCACCGGCGCCGAGTCCGCCCCTGCGATCGACTGGGCGTAGGCGCCCTGCCGATCCATCTGATCGATCAGCGACACCCGTGTCGCACCCGCCATGATGATCAGGCCGGCGACCTTGCCGTCGGCTTTGCCAATGCGCGGCGCGAGCATCGCTCCGAGTGAATGCCCGACCTGGAATGTACGGCGCGCATCTACCTCCGGTTGCGTTCGCAGCACAGCTAACGCGCTGAGCGCATCCTGGGTCGATTCATCGAACACGGTGAAGTTCCTCCCCATGTACCACGCACCCTGCACCTTGGCGCGCTTGTCGTATCGCAGCACAACAACGCCCTGCTGGGCAAGCCCCCAGGCGAGATCCTGGAACGGCTTGCTGGGCGCCGAAGGTGGCGGCATGGTTTCGTCGCGATCGCCCGCGCCGGATCCGTGCACCAGGATCACGCCAGGGAACGGCCCCTTCCCTGCCGGAATCGTCAGCGTGCCCGGTAATGGTACCGGGCCGGGGACGGTGATCGACCGTTCGGTGACACCGGCCGGGAGTGTTTGTGCCCACGCGTCGTACGGAATGGCCAGCGCCACTGCAAGCACGGTAACGGACGAGAGTTTCACGTGTCTCTCCCTTGAGCGTTTGGGTCGCGCTTCCACGCGATGTAACTCCAGACGACCGACAGCAGCGCGGAGCCGCCGACACCGATCAGCACAACGACGAGGACACCCTTCGGCGCCAGCAACGCTGTCATCAGCGACGCGATCCCGGCGACGACAAAGCCGTAGCCGGCCACGCGATGGGTTTCGCGCCACGACAGATCGCTCGAGAGGGTCCATGGGGTACGCACACCGAAGATCCAGTTCGGCCGGACCCGGGTCAGCATGTTGCCGAGAATGATGAACAGGAGGCCGAGTCCGATGCCCATGACCAGGTTGATGTTGATCGGCCAGCCAAGGTTGAAGCCGATGATCATCACATGCAGGGCGGCGAGAAAAATCAGGACGGCGTTCGTCACGACCCAGTACGCATCCGCGTGCATCGGGAAATTCCGCCGCTTGGGATCCAGCATCGGGGCATACGCGAGCACCACGGCCATCACCAGCGAAAGCAGAGGCACCAGAAGCACCAGCATCACGCGCGACGAGTAACCGTTGACGGCGCCATCCGCACCCCAGTGACTGGCAACGCGCTGGGGCAGGCGACTCATCATCGCCCCGCCGAACAGCGCCGCGGCAAGGTTGAGCAGGATACCAGGCCACAGTTTCCGGATCACGAGTCACCTCGCTTGCGGGTGGTACTCTTTTTCGACGGTGCGGTTCCGGCAATGCCCATCAAGTGCTGGAGCGCGTCCTGGAAGACCGTGGTGTTGAGCGAATAAATGATGAACTGCCCTTCCCGCCTTGACTGCACCAACCCCGAGTCGCGCAGCACCTGGAGGTGGTGCGACACCGAGGCAAACGCCATGTCGAAGTGTGCCGCCAGATCGCCGGCCGCAAGATCCCGGTCCTTGAGCAGACGCAGGATCTCGCGTCGGGTCGGGTCGGCAAGGGCGCGAAAGGTCCGGTCGATCATAGATAGTAATATAGTTGTCTAAATATCGAAGTGTCAAGCCCCGGACCCCATGCCCCAGGCGCTTACCCCACTCGATCGAGCACGGGACGGCCGTCGAAAAATGCCGTCAGGTTCTCCAGCGCCCGGAATCCCATGGCATCGCGCGTCTCCCGCGTGGCCGAACCGAGGTGTGGCAGTAGCACGACGTTGTCGAGAGCGAGATAGCGTGGGTCAACGTGGGGTTCGCCGCGGAACACATCAAGGCCGGCTCCGGCGAGATGGCCCGATCGCAGTGCCGCGATGAGCGCGTCGTCGTCGATGATGTCGCCACGGGCGGTATTCACCAGGAACGCACCTGACCGCATCTGCGCCAGCCGATCGGCGTTGATCAATCCGCGTGTCGCTGGCGTACTGGGGCAATGGATCGACACCACATCAGATTGCGCCAGGACTTCTTCGAGCGTTTCCCGCGGCGTCGCGCCGTAGCGTGACAGTTCCTCGGCCGAACGCGGCGTGGGCGAATAACACAATACGTTCATGCCGAAGCCGTAGTACGCCCGTCGCGCCACCGCGCGAGCAATGCGACCGATGCCAACGAGACCAAGCGTCTTGCCCGACACCATGGTCCCCATCATGTGGTTCGGTCGCCATCCAGTCCAACGGCCACCGCGCACCTCGCGCTCCCCTTCACCGGTTCGCCGCATCGTCATCAGGATCAGCGTGATGGCCAAGTCGGCAGTGCACTCGGTGAGCACATCCGGCGTGTTCGTCACCACAATGTGG
The DNA here is from genome assembly GCA_025360265.1 of Gemmatimonadota bacterium. Classification (GTDB taxonomy): domain Bacteria; phylum Gemmatimonadota; class Gemmatimonadetes; order Gemmatimonadales; family GWC2-71-9; genus Palsa-1233. The sequence goes on along the minus strand of JANYCP010000142.1, from coordinate 2,373 downwards.
TGCGCTCGGGCGGCGGTCAGGTCGATGTTGTCTGTCCCCACGCCGTAGTTCGCAATGATTCGGGTGCGCAGCGGGTATGCCGCGAGGACAGCTGCCGTCAATTGATCGGTCACCGTGGAGAGTACGCCATCGCAGATGCCCAATGCGCGTTGCAGCGATTCAGCCGTTGTCGGAGCATCCTCGCTTGACATCAAAACGTTGAACCGCTCCCGCAACACCGTTTCCACTGGGGCGGTCAGGCGGCGAGTGACATGCACGGTTGGCCTAACCTTCCCAGTCATTGCGCCTGCCACTTGGTGTGAAGTTGGCAGTAATATTGACGGGAATCCTTCGAAAGGCGACGTGGATGGACCCTGATGCCCTGCGACCGGCTGAAACCCTGATGCACTGCTACGCCGCTGCGATTGCCGCCGTGCAGCCGCAGCCGGCACTGCGTGCGCCGTTGCACGCCATGGTGCCGGGCGACACGTCCTGCTGGATCATCGGCGTCGGCAAGGCATCCCCTGGCATGGTGCGGGCGATCGTCGAATGGCTAGCTGAACACGGTCGTGAACCGGCCGGCGGGATCGTCGTCGCCGCCGAGGCGATGGCCGCCCCGCATTCGTCGCTCCTGGCGATGGCGGGAGACCATCCGATTCCCGACGCGCGATCGGCGCGCGCCGCTAACGCCATCGCCGCCCTGATCGAGCGGATTCCTCCCAAAGCAGATGTCCACATCGCCATCTCCGGTGGAGCCAGCGCGCTGATTGCCGGCCCGCTTCCGTCATTGAGTGGAACAGATGTCACGCGGACCTTTGAACTGCTCATATCATCGGGTCTGGATATCGATGAGATGAACGCCGTGCGCAAGCGGGTGACCCGCTGGAGTGCCGGCCGCCTCGCATTGCACCTCCTCGGCAGAACGCTTCATGTCTGGATCATATCCGATGTGCTTGGCGACGATCCCGGAAGTATCGCCTCCGGCCCATGCAACGGTGACCGGTGGCGCAGCGAAGAGGTGCGGGCTCTCCTCACCCGGCGCGGGTTGTACTCCTGGCTGCCAGCACCGGTGCAGGCAGCACTGCAGGTGGAGACGGCAAAGCCAAACGATCCGTGGCTCGCAACCATTCTTCCCCGCATCGTGGCGAACAATGCCAGTGCGCTCGCCGCGGCCGTCGCGGCGGCGCGCACGTTTGACATCACCGCCGACGTGATGTCCACCACGTTGCGGGGGGAGGCGGCGCGCATGGGACGGCAGATCGGATTGGCAATGCAGCAGCGTCGCGATGGGCGCGCGATTCAATTGTGGGGGGGCGAAACCACTGTGACAATGATGGGCGATGGTGGAGTCGGTGGGCGTTCCCAGGAACTCGCGCTCGCAGCAGCGCACGCACTACGTGGCGAGCCCGGCGTGTTGCTCGCCGCGGGAACGGACGGTCGTGACGGACCGACCGACGCGGCCGGCGCCCTCGTCGATGGTGATACGTGGGACAGGATTTCAGCGGCGGGTCGTGATCCGGCGGCAGATCTCGCCCGTCACGACGCGTATCCAGCACTCAACGCCGCCGGCGCACTGCTGCGCACCGGGCCGAGCGGAACCAACGTGATGGATCTGGTGATCGCAGCTACTGGCTGGAGTTGAACCGATCGATCGGCGGAACGAACTTGCTGCCAAGTATGACGGTGAGATCGACGATCCGAGTGCGATCTGGTTTCATCTCCACGTCAGCGCCGCCGAGCACTTCGATAACACGGCCCACACCAACTGTGTCGCCCAGTCGTACGAAGATGCGATTGTTGGCCGTGCCACGAAGCGAGTCATCGGCATTGGCCGATTGCACGACGTCGAGCCCAGCGTGCTGAAGCGCTAGTCGGCCGAGCCGGGCAGCACCAGTCATGTCGCTGGCGTTCCACACTTCGACCCGCACGCGGTGGGGCAGCGGGCCCCACCCAACCGGTGCGGCGACGGGTGCAGCCTTCGGAACGAACTGGAGCACGACCAGTACGACGGCAGCGACGATAACACCGACGCCACCAACAGCGAGCGCGCGTTTCGCGGTCAGCCGCAAATTGCCTTCCGAAACGCGATGCTTTCAGGTGGCAAGGTCCAACCCTGGTCGACCGCGTAGACCAGGCGGCGGGTTACCACATCGCGCAACACGCCGTCGGGATCGTCGGGGAATCGCACCGCAAGCGCCGCGCGTTCTGCCTTGTCAAATGAACGCCCCGGCTCCAGAAAATCGGCGCAGTAGAGCGCGCGTCCAGCCCGGCCCCACCCTTCCCAACCCACCGAATGCCAACGGACCGCGCTCAGCACATCGGCATCGGATTCGCCCTCGAGTTCGGCGCGTGCTGCTGCCGCCGGTCCATGACGCAACTCGACCGGGCCCTCGA
>JANYCP010000093.1 GCA_025360265.1 Gemmatimonadota bacterium | reverse complement strand
TTGGCTGTCGCAGCGTGCGGAGACAAGCCGAAGGATCCAATGGCTCCGGCTGGAGCGGTAACCACGGTCGGCGATTCGACCATGAAGATGGATTCGTTGAAGCGCATGGCCGCGCGCGATTCGATCGTCAAGGATTCGGTCGCAAAGGATTCGGCGATGAAGGCCAGCATGGCGATGCCGCCGAAGAAGAAGCCGTAAGCTTTCCGTTCGCTGCAGCTTTGTCATGACGCCCCGGACCGCAATGTCCGGGGCGTCATGTTTTCAGGCCACGGCGGGCGGATCGATTTCGAACGGCGGTTCGATCACGAGGCACTCGCTTTCACCAATGCGCACCGAATCGCCAATTGCAACCTCGCGTCGCAGCACCGCAAGTGCACGATACGCTTCGCCGATCTGCGCGATGGTTCGCAGCGTGCCGACGTGCTTCCCGCCCGCCATCACCGAAACGTCGGTTGGGCCATCACCGGGCATCCAGCTGATACCGCGGAGGGTACGGTTCGCGTGCCCGCGAAAATGCAGCCGGGCAATCGTTTCCTGACCGGTGTAACACCCCTTGTCGTAGCGCACCCCGTCGAGTTCGTCGAATCGTACTTCCTGCGGCAAGGTCCGATCGTCGATTTCACGCCCAAGTGATGGCCAGCCAAGTAGCACCTTGAGTGCGTCGGCGTCCGACGCGGCACCTATTTTCCACCCCTGATGGACGAGCGCCGTGTCCGCACCCGCGGGTGCAAGCATCAGCTCGGCGAAGGGTGCGTGTGCCTGGGGTGTGGCGATGAACGCGCGGTCCAGCGCCGCCACGTTTCCGCCAATGAGCCACCATGCGCGGGTGCTCTCGCCGCAGTCCGTCGCCTTGGCGAGCCGCGGTGGAAGGGTGCGCGAAAAAAGCTGTGTCATGGCTGCACGACCGTCGCTGGGCACCACAATCCATGCAGCCTCTCCGTCACGCACCACCCAGGCATCCACAATGATCATCCCCTTGGCCGTGAGGAACGCGCCCCACGCGGCGGCACCGCTGGCGAGTTTCACCACATCACAGGTGAGCAGTCCTTGCAGGCAGCTGATGGTGCCGGGGCCTTCGATGCGGAATACTGCGTCGGCAACCGGGATGATGACGCGAGACGTGCGGAGGGTGTGGATCTCGGCGGCGGAGAGGGTGATGTGCGCGGGGAGCATGAACGAAAGATAGACGTGAAACGAGACGGTCCCTCGTCCTGAGCCGCAGGCGAGGGACCACAAGTACTCGTGTCGAGCGGATCGATCAATCCTCCGCGCTACGCCGCGCGGAACTCGCCGAGAAACCTCACCTCCGGACAGGCGCGCAACTTGACAAATGCGCGCTCGCGCAGCTGACGAATTCGTTCGCGGGTCACGCCGAGCGCTTCGCCGATCTCTTCGAGCGTGTGGGCTTCTTCCTTGGGATCGAGGCCGTAGTAGAGCGAGAGGATGCGACGTTCGCGTGGAGTGAGGTACTGGCGAAAGAGTCGATCGATGAAATCCTTGCGCAACGTGACGTCGGCGCTCATTTCGATTTCGCCACCTTCTCCGAGCGGCAGCCGTTCGCCGAGGGTCGAGGCGCGGGCATCACCGGTCTCGACCGGTGCGTCGAGCGACACTTCGGTCACGAACAAACGCTTGGCGTCGCGAATCTCCTGAAGCGGCAGTGAAAGGGCGGTGGACAGCTCATGATCGGTCGGCGTGCGGCCAAGCTCCTGCGCGAGCAATCCCTGCGCCTTGGCAAACCGGACGACGGCAGTGTTTTGGTTGAGTGGAAAGCGAACGGAACGTGTCTGCTCGGCCAGCGCCTTCAACACCGCCTGGCGCACCCACCACACTGCGTACGAAATAAACTTGACGCCACGTTCAGGATCGAACTTCCGGACGGCGCGCAGCAAGCCTTCGTTACCGATTGCCACCAGGTCACCGAGATCGAGTCCATGACCCTGATATCGCTTCACGAATGCGATCACGAATCGAAGATTGGCGGTGACGAGTCGTTCTGCCGCCTCTGGGCAGCCGTCGCGGGCGCGACGCGCCAGCGCACGCTCTTCCTCAATGTTCCCGATCATCGGGAGATCCTTGATGTCGCGCAGGTACTGCTCGAACGACTCCGCGGCGATCAAGGGCACATGACGTGCCCGCTCCGGCACTCGGCGGCTACGACGGGGCATTGAGGCCCACTCTGCG
>JANYCP010000080.1 GCA_025360265.1 Gemmatimonadota bacterium | reverse complement strand
CTGCGTGCGGCCAAGGTAGCTGGCGGGGTTGATCGTGGCGGTCTGTAGTGCCTCGAGTGGTGAGAGGCCGGCGGCCACGAACCATGCAAGTTCCTGATGGATGCTCGCACCTGGAACAAGATCGAACCCTGCGGGGGCGTCGGTGCCAGCGAGCATTCGTGCACCCGCCTTGTGCAGCTTGGCGACCAGGTCGAGATCATACGCCGCATAACGTCGGGTGACGCTCAGTGCGGCCGTATCCGTCACGTTCAATCCGCGCAGTGCGGTGCGCTTCCAGCCATCGACGGCCGTGTGCAGCCAGTACGGCAGACCCGGATCGGCCGCAAGTTCAGTGGCTGCATTCAAGTCCGATGCGATCGTGGGGCATTGCCAGACGTGATGCGTACCAAGCGCGGCAATGATCGCCGCTTCCCGGGCGTCGTTGTGCAATGACAGATATGTCGCGTGCGACCTCGCACCGATTGTGACAAGCGAGTCTTCACGCGTGGTGCTTGCCTCGAAGACGCCAAGCAGATGCTCGAATGAGTGCTGCTGAGCATCAATCGCCTCGGCCCCGCGAATCGCATAAGGAACGTGACCTTCAAACATGAGCCCGAGGCGCTTGGTTTCATCAGCGACGGCAAAGTAGGCCACGCGCGGCACGAGCGATTGTGTCTTGATGAAATCGACACCGCGTTGCTTGAGTTGTTGCACCGCAGCTCGGGCATCGTCGGCCGTGCCCACCTTGATGATGGCCTGATAGCGGGAGGTGGGTCCATCGAGCATCGGCCCGGACACAACCATGCGTGGCCCGATCAGCTGGTGCGCCGCCACGCTGTCACGCGCCGCGAGGATCGCGTCGAGGTTGCTCCCCATATCGCGAACGCCCGTGACGCCGTTGGCGACAAAGAGCGGAAACATCAGTTCGCTGGTGCTGTGAAACCGGGCGGTGTCGTTGGTGAAGAATGCGTGGATGTGCATGTCCCACAGGCCCGGAATCAGGAACATGCCGGTGCCGTCGAGCGTGGCGCCCGACGATGCGGCGAGCGGCTTGCGTGAAACGGCGGTGATGCGTTTGGCGTCGACCGCCACATTCATGTGGGGCGAGAGATGCCCGTTGGTGACGTCGACGATGGTGATATTGCTGATCGTCAGCGATTGCCCGCGGAGTGCGGGCGCGGCGGAACCGATGATGACCAGGGCAGCTCGGATCACGGTGCGAATCATGCGAAGCTCCTCTTCGTATTCCAATATACGGCTGCCGCCACCGCGGCACGTGAAGAGCTATGTACCGTCCCGAGGTTGTCGAGTGGATGACAGGACATATCCCGGATATCTCTGCCGCGCTGCCGCCGGTGCCGTGAGATCAACATCCATCGTCGCAAACGGCATCCCGGCGTTGGTTCGCGCAATGATCTGGCCATCCGGAGCAATGATCCACCCCGCCCCACCATAGACTCCGCGTCGATCCACGCGATTCGATGACAGACTGAAGGCCCCCGTACGCACCGCCGCCACAACTCCCACCGACATCCATTTCGCCGTCGTGGCCGCAGCAGTCGCCCGCGGCGAGAGGATCATCTGCACCTCCTCCGCCGCGTAGGCAGCATACGTCTCGAGCGCCCACAACTCGGTGCAGACATTCAACCCGAACGACAACTCACCGGCATGAAATGCCGGAAACTCCGGATCGCCACGGTCGAACCACGTCGACTCCCAGCCATCCGGCTCATTCGGGAGGAAGAACTTGGATCGCAACGGTACCACGCCACCAGCCGCGGACCAGATATATCCCTGATTGTACCGCCGGCCACCGACACTCATGGGTCGTGTCCCAACGACATACTCCGCGTGCAGCTCGCGCAGCAGAAGCAACCATTGCTCGCTCACTGCCTCGACAGCAGCCCAGCGGTCCGGATCGAAGCGTTCATCTTCCCACACCGGCTCGAGCATGGCGAACTCTGGCAACAACACCAGTTCTGATTCCTGATGCCAGGTGTGCTCGCAGAGCGCCGCCCACGCCGGCCCAAGCGCCTTGGGTTCGTGGGGCAGTTCACAGACGGTGACTCGCATCGCCCGCTACCACACCCGCACGCGCGCACTGGGTTCCAGATACAAGCGTTGCCCCGGACGCACGTCGAAGGCGTCGTACCATGCGGCAAAGTTGCGCACCGTCGACACGCGGTACATCTCAGGCGCATGATCACTACCGACCTGCGTCCGCATGGCGAGTTCACTCAACTTGGCGCGCCAGCTCTGCGCGAACCCGAGAAAGAACTCGCGGTCCTGCTGTCGCACGAACTCCTTGTCGTTGATCTTGTTGCCAAGGGTGCGGCGGTATGCGTCGAACGCGGCCCCGAGCCCCGCGAGATCGGCAATGTTCTCCGACGCAGAGGCTTTGCCATTGACGCGTGCATCCGGAAGGGGACGGTACTCGGAGAATTGACTCACCAGCGGTGCCGCCAATGCCTCGAATCGTGCGGAGTCGGCGGCCGGCCACCAGTAGCGCATTGCGCCATCTACGTCGTAGTCGGCGCCGAGCACATCAACGAAGTGGCTGATGTCGTGACCGATGAGCGCCCCGATTGCGCCGTAGTTTGCCGCATCGGAAGCTGTGGGGTCGAATTTCGGCGCCTGGAGCAGCGCCGCCGAGAACGTATACGAGTGCAACTGAAAGGTGAGAATCGCACCGACGGTCTGCGGCGCAATCCACCATTCGCGCATGTCGATTTGCCGGCCAAGGCGCGCGAGCGCGAGATGATAGTTCCGATCGGCAATGCGTTGAGCATTCCCGAACGCGTCGGCCGGATTCACCCGGAGGTCGACGTAGTTCTGCCAACGATCCGGATAGCCGATGCCGACGTACAACCTCTTCAACTTCTCCAGTGCAATGGCCTTCGTGGCGGGCGCCATCCACGTCGCCGCTTGGGCCCGCCGCGCGAACGCCGCCGCGACGTTGGCCACGAGCCCCTGCACCCGCGCCTTCTGTTCAGCCGGGAAATACTGCTCCGAGTACAGCCGGCCAATGGCGTCACTCATCGCCAGCTGGGTCGCCGCAAGTGCGCGCTCTGCACGCCCAGGCTGTAGCAGACCTGTCACCGCTGCGCGCATCATCGCCGCTTCCTCCGCGAACGCGCGCGGTAGCACATCGGCACTAGCCTCGATCGCCCGGACTCGCAGGTAGTCCTGCCACACAGGCAAGGACTGCGATGCGACCAGCGACGCGACGCCGATCACAGCAGTCGGCTGCCATGCGACGAATGACTCCTGCTTCGCCAGTCCGGCGGCGGCGAAGAAGGTCGACCAATCGATCCCCGGTGCTCGACGCGCGAAGTCAGCTCGCGTCCAGACATTGTCGGCGTTGTGATCGTTGGCCGACGTGACGCGCGTGCCCTGCGTCTGGGCGATTGCTGTCTCCAGCGCCACGACCGCTGCCCCCCGCTCGTCGCCGCGGTCGAAACCGGCAAGGCTCAGCAAGCGGCCGACATACTGCCGGTATCTGGTCCGCAGCTCGGCCAGTCGGGGAGCACTGCCGAGGTAATTCTCGCGATCCGGCAAGCCGAGGCCGCCCTGCACGAGGAATGCGACATACTGCTTTTCGCCATGAATGCTTTCCTCGACGGACAGACCGAGGAGAGACGAAGATTGAAAGACACCCCAATTGAGTGGATCGACGTCGGTTCGCATCGTGCGGCCCAGCGTCCGGGTCAGCGCCGCCTTGTCGGCAATCTGATCGATGCTGTCAAACGTCGGCCTCAACGGTGCGAGTCCTTTCGCCTCGATGGCGGATTCGTTGAGGTAGGCCGCGCGGAAGTCGGCCACCTTGCGGGCCGATGAGCCGAGCGGTGCGCGGGTGGCCACTTCGAGCAGGGTCGCAATGCGCAGTCGCACGATGTCATCGATTTCGTTGCGAGCGCCCCAGCGCTCCATCCCGGCCGGAATTGTGGTGGCCTTGAGCCATGCACCATTGGCGTAAGCGAAGAAGTCGTCGCCCGGTTTGATGGCGGGATCTACGGCGTGTTCGAGAGGGGAGGCTGTGGACGCTTGCGCAGTGATCGTGGCGAGAGGCCACAATACGCAGGCTGCGACGAGGAGTGTGTAGGTAGGCATGCGGCGAACGCTATTCGGCAAGATGGCCCTTGTCGCGCCGCGTTCCGACAAGTTTGGATCACTTTCGGACATCAGGTACTGCACCCGAGCCAGGCGAGCGATGGTGCCTTATCCTTCTGATCGGAGGCAATGTCCTGAAATGATCGCTCGTCCCACACTCATTGACGTACTCTTTGTCGTCGTGCCGCACTCGCTGCTGCTCGACATTGCCGGACCAGCGGAAGCGTTTCGACTGGCGAATCAGCATCGCGAGGCGCGCGGCCTGCCAGCGCGCTTCCGACTGCGCTTCGCCGGCCCGATGCCCACGCTGCCGACGTCGGTCGGCCTCTCACTGGTTGACCTGATACCGCTGCCGCAACGGCTGAGCGCCCCGACGTGGGTGGTGTTGGTTGGTCAACCGACGGTACACACCCGACAGATTACGCCGGCAATCACCGCGACGGCCAAGTGGCTCTATCAGCGACTTCATGAGCCGCTGCTCGACCCCGACTCGCCGCATCGCCTCCTCACCATCTGCTCGGGCACCCTTCTCGCCGCCCGCGCCGGCCTGCTCGGCACGCGCCGCTGCACGACGCACCATGAACTGCTGCATGCGTTACGAGTTCTGGCACCGCAGGCGCAGGTGATTGACAATCGGGTGTTCGTCGTGGATGGGCCACTGGCATCGAGTGCCGGCATCACCGCCGGGATCGACATTGCGTTGCACCTGATTGGCGAGGAGTGCGGCGAGGCGCTCTCGGCGAGTGTCGCCGAGGATATGGTGGTGTACCTGAGGCGCTCGGCGAGCGATCCAGAGCGATCGCCGTTTCAGATGCATCGCCGGCATCTGCACGCCACCGTCCATCGCGTCCAGGATGCCATGCTCACCAAGCCCCAACGCGACTGGGACATGGCGACGCTTGCAACGGTGGGGAACACGACGGCGCGCCACCTGCTGAGGCTGTTTATGGAACACGCTGGCGTGTCACCGCTGGACTACTTGCGATCGATCCGGCTCGAGCGGGCGAGACAGTCGCTTGAATATGGTGCGAGCGTTACCCGCGCCGCGGAGGTGGCGGGGTTCAGGTCGGGGCTGCAATTGCGCCG
>JANYCP010000052.1 GCA_025360265.1 Gemmatimonadota bacterium | reverse complement strand
GGCACCGCTGATGACCGCCCGGTGCGGGTCGCAGAGCACGATCCGGGCGCCCATGCCGATCAGCTTGTCCACGAAAAAAAGCCGTGATTCGAACATCTTCTCGTGGACCAGGATCAGGCCGTCACATTGGGTGGCGGTCACCACGGCAATCGACATCACGTCGGCTGGGAACGCTGGCCAGGGGCCATCCTCGAGCTTCGGGACGTGGCCACCAAGGTCAGGCCGGATGCGGCGCTCCTGCCCTGCCGCCACGATCAGCTTGTCGCCCTCGAACCGCCCCCGGACGCCCAGCCGCTCGAATCCCAGCATTGTGCTCCGGAGGTCGTCCGGTCGGACTCCCTCGATCGTGATGTCGCCATTTGTGACCGCAGCAAGCCCGATGAACGACCCGATCTCGATGTGGTCCGGGCCGATGGTGTAGCTGGTGCCGTGAAGCGGGAGGCCGCCATTGATCACGTAGGTGTTGCTGCCGATCCCCTGTATGTCCGCACCCATCGCCACGAGGATCCGGGCGGTGTCCTGCACGTGAGGCTCGGATGCGGCGTTTCTGAGGATCGTCTGTCCTCGGGCGGCAACCGCGGCCATCAGGGCGTTTTCGGTGCCGGTGACGCTCGGTTCGTCGAGAAAGAGATCGGCACCGATCAGCTGCTTCGTCTCAATGATGAACGAGTCGCCGACCGTCACCGAGGCCCCAAGCCGCTCGAGCGCCAGGAAATGGGTGTCGACGCGGCGGCGACCGATGACGTCGCCGCCGGGTGGCGGCAAGGTGACCTTGCCGAATCTGGCGAGGAGCGGACCGGCCAGGAGAATGGACGCCCGGATCCGGGTGCAGAGTGCAGGATCGAGCGGCTTGGGCGTCACCCCCCGTGGATCGATTACCACCGTATTGGCGGCGGTCCACTCGACCGTCGCCCCGAGATCGGCGACTAACTCAAGCAGCGTCTCGACATCGCGGATGCGCGGAATGTTGCCCAGTGTTACAGGACCGTCGGCCAGCAAGGAAGCGGCGATGACTGGCAGCGCAGCATTCTTGTTGCCTGCGGGTCGAATGGTGCCGGCGAGCGGCTGACCGCCAGTGACGACAAAGCGAGGAGGCATCGCGCAAAGCTGGTTCGGGCGCCGGCTCATGGCAAGGATGACGGATTAGATTGCGGAAGTCACACTGCTGCACTTTGAGGGCGTATGCCAAGCTGGATCGGACCGGCAATTGCCATTTCACTGATCATCATCGCTGCCAGCTACGTGGTGATCGGTTTTGTCGTACTCGCCGCCGCCAATGAGGCCGCTGAGCAAAGCAAAGCGCTTGGGCGCGAGCTTGCCGAGCTGCGTGGTGAGCTCACCCCGACCCTCCATGCAATCAGCCGATTGAGCGAGAAGGGCGTCGACCTTGTTACCATCGCGGAAAACGAAGTCAAGGAAATTGTGTCGCTGTCCCATCAGATTCGCAGTGATGTGCAGCAGGGCGTAAGGCGCGCCAAGGGTCGGCTTGCCGACTTCGAGGCTACCGTCGAGGTCATCCAGGAAGAGATCGATGCCACCGTGGTCGAGGTGAGTTCAGCCCTCGAGACTGCGCGGACCGGCGTCGGAATGATCGGGCAGCTGCGCCGGCTCATTCGGCCCCGGAGGCGGGGCGCCCGGTGAAGTGGCTGGCGGCGTTGCTGATCGTCGCCCTTTTGGTTCTGCTTGTCCCCGATCCGCTCTACGCTTGGACCCCCGGGACCCACGTCGTGCTGGGTGAGCGAATCCTCGGCTCACTGAACCTCCTGCCCCAAGCGATTGGCGATCTGCTGCGCGCCTTCCCGTACGATTTCCTGTATGGCAGTATCGCGGCCGATACCACGATGGCGAAGAAGTTCGCGCCGGCCGATCGGCACTGCCACGCATGGCACGTTGGGCGGGAGGTCTACGACGAAGCACCAACCGACGCACTGCGCGCGTTTGGGCTTGGCTATCTGGCGCACCTCGCCGCCGACTCGGTGGCGCACAACTATTTCGTCCCGCGGCAGCTGGTCGTCACCAGCAGTACCCGTGCAATGGGGCACACTTGGTGGGAAGCGCGGGTTGAGCTACTACTCGGTGACGCAGTCCCCGCCGCCGCTGGTGACCTCATCCGGCTCGATCATCGCCCGGCCGATGCCCATCTCGAACGGATTCTTTCACCAACAATCTTTTCAGTCAGGACCAATCGCCGACTCTTTCGCGGCATGGTGCGCCTGACCGATTCGCGACCATGGCAGATCGGACTTGCTGTGGCGCAGGACCAGAGTCGTTGGGAGTTGCCGGCAGCATTGATTACGGAACATCTGGATCGCGCGACCCATTACATCCGATCGGCGATCAGCGATCCACAATCTCCGCTCCTCGCGCTCGATCCGAACGGCGAGGAATCGATCATGCGCAGCAAATCGGTGCGGCGCGACGCGATGCGCGGGCATCGTCACGCCGAGCATGACTGGATTGAATCAGTGGCGGACGCGCATTTTGGGTTGCCAGCAGCGGATAATGATCCGGGGGTCAGCCGCCCCGCAGCGTGAGACGCGAAACGCCTGACACCACGCGCTCGATTTCGGCAGCAGTCGTGTAACATGCAGCACCGATACGAACCACGCCTTCCTGGTCCTTCCCCAGTAACCTCGCCACGGTGGTCGCATAGAAGTCACCGTTCGAGACGAAACAGGCATCGCGGGTCAGCGCGACGGCGACCTGCTCCGAGCTCACTCCGCGGAGCGAGAATGAGAGTGTCGCCGTGCGCGCACTTCCCGGTGGGGGGCCGTAGATCGTGACGCCGGGGATCGCACTCAGACCATCCCACAGTTGGCGGAACAACGCGGTCTCACGTCGATGAATTTCGGCGTACGACGCTACGAGCCGACTGCGCAACGACCCCGGTTCGCCACTCAACGACGCAAGCCACTGAACGGCGGCACCACCCCCAACAATCCCCTCGTGGTTTTGCGTGCCAGTCTCGAGCCGTTCAGGTGATGTGTCTGGCGCGGGCTCGAGTCGCGGCACATCCAGACGCTCGATCAGATCGCGTCGCGCCCAGAGCACACCGATGTGCGGCCCGTGGAACTTGTAGGCGGAACAGGCGAAGAGGTCGCAGCCCAGTGCTGCGACGTCGGGGAGGAAATGCGGCGCCAGGTGCACACCGTCGACGAAGACGAGTGCTCCAGCGGCATGGGCGAGCCGCGCAGCAGCGGCGACATCGCTCACCGTACCAATAATGTTTGACGCAGCGCCGATGGCGAGCAACTTCGTTCTCGTGTTGAGCAGTTCAGGGAGCTGGTCGAGTCGCAGGCGATAGGTTTCCAGATCGAGAGGCAGCCATCGCAGCACGACACCATGCTCACGGGCAAGCGCCTGCCAAGGTGCGATGTTGCCGTGGTGGTCTAGTTCGGTGACAATGATCTCATCGCCAGCTTGCCACTCGCGACCGAGTGCCCGCGCGACGTGAAACGTGATCGTCGTCATGTTGTTGCCGAACGAAATCTCGCTCGCATCCCCACCCACGAACGCCGCGAAGGCATCGCGGGCATCGGCCAGCATCGCGTCAGTCTCGACACTCGACGGGTACGACCAATGCGTGTTGGCATTGTGATGCAGCAGGTAGTCCGCCATGGCATCGACCACCGGCTGCGGAACCTGCGTGCCTCCCGGTCCATCGAAGTACGCGACCGGCATGCCGTTATGCAGTCGCTGCAAAGCGGGAAACGCCCCGCGTATAGCGTCGACTGTCGCTGTGCTGCTCACGACTTGAGCCGTTCCACAAGCAACGGCTGGATCGCCTTGGGGTCGGCCTTGCCAGCGCTACGCTTCATGACCTGTCCCACGAAGAAGCCGATCAGCTTGGTTTCTCCGCCGCGGAATCGTGCGACCTCGTCGGGATTCGCCGCCAGGACCTGATCGACCCAACTCGTGAGTGCTACGGTATCGCGCACCTGCATCACGCCGAGTCGATCCGCCACGATGCGTGGTTCGTCGCCGGAGCTGAGCAGTTCGGCGAAGACCTGCTTGGCGGCTTGCAACGACACCTGACCACCGTCCACCATCGCAATGAGCGCGGCGAGGCGGACAGGCTCCACCGCAAACATCCCGCTTTCATTCCAGCCGGCGAGGACTTCACCCATCACCCAGTTGGCCGCTGGCTTCGGCGAAACCCCTGCGGCGACCACCGATTCGAAGTAGCCGGCGATTGCCGGCTCCTGCATCAGCACCTTCGCGTCATACTCCGCCAACCCAAGCGTCGTCTCATATCGCACCCGCCGGGCAGCAGGCAGTTCGGGCAGCGCGGCGCGCTGGGCGTCAATCCAAGACGGCGCAAGCACTAGTGGCGGCAAGTCAGGATCTGGGAAATACCGATAGTCGTGCGAATCTTCCTTGGTGCGCAACGGCTTCACGGCACCGGTCGCGGCGTTGAAGGTCAGCGTGACTTGGCGGACCTCCTGCCCTGATTCGCGCAACGCGATCTGGCGGATCCGCTCCGCTTCGAGCGCGCGCTCGACGTTAGCAAATGAATTCATGTTCTTCACTTCGGTCTTGGTGCCGAGCGGTTCTCCCGGGCGTCGTACCGAGAGGTTGGCGTCCACCCGGAGTGATCCCTTTTCCATGGAACATTCACTGACCCCGGCATACACCAGCAGCTGTCGGAGCGTGGTGAGGTACGCGCGTGCCTCGCCCGGCGATCGCATGTCGTGTCCGCTCACGATTTCGGCAAGTGGTGTTCCGGCACGATTGAGATCGACCGCCGTGAATCCCGGAATGCGGTCATGCAGCGACTTCCCCGCATCCTCTTCGAGATGCAGTCGCGTGATACTGACGGTGATGGGCCCCCGCTCAGGCGACTCGATCTGCACGGCTCCGCCGGTGGCGAGCGGCTTGTCGAATTGCGAGATCTGATAACCCTTTGGCAAGTCAGGGTAGAAATAGTTCTTGCGGGCGAAGACGCTCGTTGCATGAACCTCGCAGCCGAGTGCGATGGCGCCGACGACGCCGAGCCGCACCGCTTCGGCGTTGGGTGACGGCAGCGCGCCGGGAAGCCCAAGGCACACCGGACACACATGGGTATTCGGCGGCGCACCGTACACTGTGGCGCAGCCGCAGAACATCTTGGTGCGCGTCGCAGGTTGCACGTGCACTTCAAGTCCAATGACCGTTTCCCATGTCATCAGCGCACCTCCGCCGTCGCGTCGAGCACCGACTCAAGCGCCATCGAAGCACTGAGCATCGCAGCTTCGTTGAAGTCGGCCGCCATCAGTTGGCCGCCGAGCGGCAATCCCTGATCGCGCCCAACCGGGAGCGACAGCGCCGGCAGACCTGCCAGCGAGGCGGGACAAACGAAGATGTCGGCGAGGTACATCTGTACCGGATCATCGGTTTTCTCACCCGCCTTGAATGCCGGTGTCGGCGTGGTCGGCGTGAAAAGAAGATCGACGCCCGCAGCGAACACGCGATGGAAGTCGTCGATAATCAACTGGCGCGCCGCTTGTGCCCGTCGATAATACTGGTCGCTGTATCCGGCGCTGAGCACGAAGGTGCCAACCAGAATCCGTCGGCGCACCTCTGGACCAAATCCCTGGCCTCGCGTGGCGCGATACAACGCCCGCACATCCCCTTCGGGACCGATGTGCCGCGGGCCGTAGCGAACGCCATCGAAGCGGGCGAGGTTTGCGGCAGCCTCCGCCGGATTCACGATGTAATACGTAGGCACAGCGAGCCCGGTATTGGGCAGCGACACATCGCGAATCTCCGCCCCAAGGTGCCGGAGCGCTGCGATGGCTCGGTCGCATCCGGCGCGGACCCCTGGGTGCAAGTCGGTCGGGAAGTATTCACGCGGCAGGCCGATCACCACGCCGCGCAGATCCTTGGGGGCAGTCGGCATTGCCAGTGGCGGTTGGGCACGTGTCGTTGGATCGAGCGGATCATGACCGGAGATGGCACAGAGCAGTTGCGCCGCGTGGTGCGTCGTTGGTCCAAACGTGGAAATGCAATCGAGCGATGAGCCGAACGCTACGAGGCCGAAACGCGATACACGGCCATAGCTTGGTTTGACGCCAACAACTCCGCAGAACGACGCAGGTTGACGCACCGATCCGCCCGTTTCCGATCCCAGTGCCGTCGTCGTCACACCAGCCGCGACCAGTGCCGCCGATCCGCCACTCGATCCGCCGGGGACCCGCGCGTGGTCCAGCGGATGAAGCACGCGACCGTATGCCGAGTGTTCGGTCGATGATCCCATGGCGAACTCATCGAGGTTCGCTTTCGCTGCGATCAATGCGCCAGCGTCGCGAACGCGCTGCACAGCGGTCGCCTCGAATGGTGAGACGTAGCCCTGCAGGATCCTTGACGCGCACGTCGTCGGGTGATCCGTGGTGACCAGATTGTCCTTGAGCGCCACCGACGTTCCGGAAAGCACGCCGGCCGGCGCAGCGTCGAGACGACGCGCTTCGGCGTCGAGCAGTTCCTGCGACCAGCTGAGCGCCGCGTTGAGGACTGCTGCATCCTTGAGCTTCTTGCCAGTTTCACCGGCCAGTGCAGTAGAAGTCATTGTTCGCTCAGCCCGTCCAGCTTCGGTACGACAAAGAAGCCCGCCTGAAACGCGGGAGCCATTTGTGCCGGCGTGCGGGTGAGCGGAATCGGACTCACGACATCCTCGCGCAGCGGCAACTGGGCGGGGCCAAGGACGACCGGTGTACCACCCGCAGTCAGCGTGACGCCGTCGAGTTGTGCCACAAACTCGACAATGCCCGCGAGTTGTTTCGCCAGCAGTGGTACATCGCTGTCCGCCACAGCCAGCTCGGCGAGTTTCGCGACATGGCGGACTTCGTCTTCACCGATTTTCATGCGCTCTCCCAGTCTCGTTCAAGGCCGGCGAAGGCCACGAGCAATTGCTTGGCACCAACTTCTGGATCGTCGAACTCCACCGACACCTTGAGATCCTTGCCCACCCCCGACAGGCCGAGAATCGCGCCAGACCCGAAGCGGCGATGGCGGACCCGCTCCCCTTTGACGTAACGCGGCAGGTCCTGACTCTCCGACACCCCGTCCAGATCGGGGGGTGCCACGAAGGCGCCTTCTCGGTCACGCGGTGGTGGCGCCGAACGGTTCGATCCGCTTGTCGCTGCTCGGCCAAATGGCGACGCATCGCGTCCACCAGACCAGCCGCGTGATCCGCTCCAGCCACCACCACTCGTCCCGCCAACGGCAAACGAGGTGCGCCGCTCATCAACCAGCTGCGCCGGCAACTCGCGAAGAAAACGTGAAGGAATGCCGGGGCGCAATTCCCCACCGCGCCGGCGCGAGCGGGCCCAGCTCAGAATCAAGCAATCCTTCGCCCGGGTAATGCCGACATAACAGAGGCGCCGCTCTTCTTCCAACCCATCAGGTGACTCCAGGGCGCGCGATGATGGGAAGAGCCCTTCCTCCATGCCACCGACAACGACGACTGGCCACTCGAGCCCTTTGGCGGTGTGCAGTGTCATCAGCGTGACACCCTCGGGCCGACCCTCGCTGGTGTCCACCGCCGACAGCAGCGCCGCCTCGGTAAGGAAACGCTGTAACGGAGTGCCCGGCTCCTCTTCATCGACCACTTCCGACCACTCGGCGGCCGCGGCCATCAATTCGCGAACGTTTTCCCAGCGTTCGATTCCCTCGATCCCTTCGGTGGCGAGCACTGCCTCGTACTGGATCGCCTGGACAACCTCTTCCATCACGTTGACCGGAGCCGAAGCACCGATGCGCGTGCGGAGCCCATTGACCAGATCGGCGAAGGCCTTGAACGCAATGCGCAGATTGGGGCGCAGGCCGTCGATCGCCTCAGCCCGTTCCGCAGCCGCCAGGAGCGGCAAGTTCCAGGTTCGGGCCTGGTCCGCCAATGACGCGAGCGCCACGTCGCCCACGCCGCGGCGCGGCACCGCGATGGCGCGGATGAACGCTTCATCATCGTTCGGGTTTGCGATGAGGCGAAGATAGGCCAGGATATCCTTGACCTCGCGACGATCGTAGAATGAAATCGCACCGATGATCTGGTACGGTACGCCCGCTCGACGCAGCGCTTCCTCCAGCGCGCGCGATTGGGCGTTCGTGCGATACAGGATAGCACATTCGGAGTGCGCGGCACCGTCCCGGCAACGACGTTCCAATTCCTTCGCGATCCATTCCGCTTCGTCGCGCTCGTCGGCTGCGGCCAGCACAATGATCGACTCACCGCCGGGCCGATGCGTGCGCAGCGTCTTTGCGATGCGCCCGGCATTATTGGTGATCACCGCGTTCGCAGCATCGAGGATCGGCTTGGTCGATCGATAGTTCTCCTCGAGCTTGACGACGCGCGCTTCGCCAAAGTCCTTCTGCAGGTCGCGGAGGTTGCGCAGGTCGGCGCCCCGCCACCCGTAGATACTCTGATCCTCGTCGCCGACGCCGAAGACGTTGTTGTGACCGAGGCCGAGATACTTGATCAGCTCATACTGGGCGCGATTGGTGTCCTGAAACTCGTCGACCATCAGGAAGTCAAAGCGACGACGCCACTTCTCCAGCACGTCCGGGTTCTGGCGGAAGAGCGTCAGCGGATGCAGCATGAGGTCGTCGAAATCCATCGCATTCGCCGTGAGCAGCGCGCCCTGCATTCCGCGAAACACGTCGGCAGCGACTCGCGTTGCCGGGTCGTGCGGTGCGCTCGCCTCAAGGGATTCGGCTGACGTCATCTTGTTCTTGGCGGACGAGATGATGTTCTGGATCAGTTTCGGCGGGAACAACTTCGCCGAATGATCGCGCTCCTCCATGATCCGGCGGATCAATGAGAGTCGATCGTCTTCGTCGTAGATGGTGAACTGCGACGAAAAGCCGAGGCGGGGTGCTTCGCGACGAAGCAGCCGCGCGGAGAGCGAATGAAATGTCCCAATCCACAATCCGGCCGGATCACGTTCCAGCAACGCGCCGATGCGGTGCTTCATTTCGGCGGCGGCCTTATTGGTAAACGTGACGGCGAAGATGCGATCGGGGGGTACACCGTGGGCATCGATCAGGTGCGCGATGCGCGTGGTCAGCACACGCGTCTTGCCCGAACCCGCGCCGGCGATCACCAGGATCGGGCCCTCGACGTGTTCGGCCGCCTCGCGCTGCGCCGGATTGAGGCCGCGCAGCAGGTCGCGTTCCGACGTCACGTGGATGGCGGGGCGAGCGGAAAGCGCATCAGAAACGTGGAGCCGTGTGGCGTCGGCTCGAGCGACAGTTCACCCTGATGTCCATCCTCAACGACGCGACGTGCCAAGGCCAGTCCGATGCCCCAGCCACCTCGCTTGGTAGTCACCCCCGGCTGGAACAGCGTGCGGCGAATCTCGCGCGGTACGCCCGGACCATCGTCAATGACCCGGAGCGATGCGCGATCACCGCTCGCTTCGGCCGCGATGGTGATCGTCCCATCGCGCCCCTGCAGTGCATCAATGGCATTCTTGACCATTACCTCGAGCGCCCACTCAAGCAGGACAGGGTCGCCAAGAATGATCGGGCCAGCGCTCGGCGCGCGAACGAAAAGCTGAATCACGTTGGAATGCTTCGGTACTCTGGGGCGATAATATCCAGCGACACGTTCGGCGAGAGCTCCGAGCGCGATCGGATCGCGGCGGGCCGGATTACCGATCCGCTCGAAACGTTGGGCCACTCGTTGCAGTCGCTCGGCGTCGGCATCGAGAAACTCCGCGATCTTCTTGGCCGGCAAACCCTCTGCACGCAGTTGCTCAATCCAGCCCTGCAATGACGTGAGTGGCGTTCCCATCTGATGCGCCGCTTCGCGTGCCATGGCCACCCACATCCGGTCGCGTTGGGCGTGCGTTGCGTTGCGGTACGCGACCAACGCTACCGTGACCATTGTCAGTATCGTGAGCGCCTGCAACGCGCCGATGGTCCCGAGAATGCGCCCCTGCGGAATGCTGCCGAAATGCACGGCACCGATGGATGGTGTGCCGTATGGTGCGTTCGCCCGATCGAGATCGGCCAGGTATTGCTGCATCCGTCCGGTCGTGTCGGCAAACGGCAGATTGGCCGTCGCGGTAACGCGGCCGGAGGAGTCTGTCAGGATGAGTGGAATGCCAAGCGATCCGATTCGCCGGGTGACATCGACGAGGGCAGAGTTGGCAACGTCTGGGTCGGGATTGATCTGGCCGCGAAAGGCGACCGAGTACAGCTGCGACGCCGTGAGCGCTTGTTGGCGCAGATGGCGCGCGATCAGCCAGCTCGATCCGACGCTAAGGCCGGCGAGCAGGGTCACGAGCAACAACGCCGCCGCCGGAGCGAGTCGGCGCAGCCGCTCGTTACGGCCGCGGGGTGAGGCGGTCGGTCCCGACATAGGGGACCAAGGCGGGAGGTAGCACCACCGATCCATCTGCCTGCTGGCCGTTCTCGAGCAGCGCGACGATCGCCCGGGGGAATGCGACACCCGACGCGTTCAGCGTATGCACAAATTCCGGTTTGGCGTTTGGCGCAGGCCGAAAACGGATGTTGGCGCGGCGCGCTTGAAAATCGGTAAACGTGCTGGCGCTCGACACCTCGAGCCATCCCCGGACGCCTGGGGCCCACACCTCGAGATCGTGGGTGCATGCGCTCGAGAAGCCGGTGTCACCAGCAGCAAGCGCCAATACACGGTACGGCAGGTTGAGCAGCTGCAGCACTTTTTCCGCATGTCCCGTGATCAGTTGATGTTCCGCTTGACTCGTCTCCGGGCGCACGAGGCGCACCAGCTCGACTTTGTCGAACTGGTGCACACGGATCAATCCACGGGTGTCCTTGCCATGGGCGCCGGCTTCGCGACGAAAGCATGGCGTGTACGCCGTCATCGCAATCGGCAAGCTGGCCGCGTCGAGAATTTCGTCGCGGTAGATGTTCGTCACTGGGACTTCCGACGTCGGGATGAGAAAGAGGTCGTCGCCAGTACGGTAGAGATCGTCCTCGAACTTCGGCAATTGCCCAGTGCCGGTCAGCGACGCGCGATTCACGACGTACGGCGGCTGCACCTCGAGGTACCCGTGCTCTCGCGTGTGCAGGTCGAGCATGAAGTTCGCGAGCGCTCGCACCAGTCGTGCACCCATTCCAGTGAACAGCGGAAAGCCGGATCCAGTCAGCTTGGCGCCGCGCGGCAAGTCGAACAGCCCTAGGCTGGTACCGAGTTCCCAATGTGGCTTCGGCGTAAACGCGAATTCCGGCGCACTTCCCCAGCTGCGCACCACGCGATTGGCGTCGGCCTCTCCGTCCGGCACTTGGGCGAGCAGGAAGTTTGGTACGTTGAGCAGGTGCTGGTCGAGCAGCGCTTCAATATCCTTGAGGTCGGCTTCCAGCTGGTGCGCTTGTTCGCCGGAGACCTTGAGCGCCGCCAGCAACTCGGTGGCTGGTTCGCCACTTCGCTTGCGACGTGCCACGTCGTCTGACTGTGCGTTGCGCGCCGCCTGCAATTGTTCGACTTGAAGCACCATCGCGCGGCGCCGCTGGTCGAGGTCGATCGCCGCGCCGAGTTGATCAAGCGCGCCGCGATCAAGGCGACGCGCCAGCGCCGCCCGCGCGGCGTCGGGGTCCTGTCGAACACGGCGTACGTCGATCATGGCGTCAGCTGGTGGGGATACCGGGCTCCAGATTCTTGTATCCACAATTCGTGTCGGATAGAATCTCGAGTCGCACGGTATGAAGCGTGTCGTCGAAGTCGAGGACGTGAAGCTTGCCGTACTGCGGCACGCCGAGATAGCACGCCACGCGGGAACGAACGGCGAACACGTCGCCAGCC
>JANYCP010000320.1 GCA_025360265.1 Gemmatimonadota bacterium | reverse complement strand
ATGGCCAGCGACTTCACCAGGGACATGATTGCACCTTTCGTCGCAGCATAGTCCGAGTGGAATGCTTCGCCGCGCTGGCCCGCCGTACTGCCGACCATCACAACGCGGCCACCTCCCGTCATCAACCCGAGTGCCGCCCGGGTCGTCAGGAATACGCCATCGAGATTCACCCGCATCGTCTCGCGCCAGCGTTCGGGAGCGAGCTGCGATAGCGCCACGTCAGCAGTCGGCCAGACGCCGTGGTTGGCGACGAAGCCATCGAGCCCGCCAAATGCGGCTTGCACCTCGGAGAATATTTGCGAGACGCGATTGGCGTCGGCGTGATCGCCGCCGCCGAGATATGCGCGGCGGCCCAACGCGCGAATCTCCCGCGCAACAGCATCGGCATCGGCTCGACGGGTATGGTAGGTAATCCCCACGTCGGCGCCAGCCTTGGCACATAGCAGTGCCGTCGCCCGCCCAATGCCGCGCGACCCGCCGGTCACCAGAATGCGCTTGCCGGCCAGGGAGATCATCCGCCGCGCTCCGCACTGAGAATGGCCACGATTTGATGCTGCACGGCCAGGTGCATTTCCTGCACGTGATTCACCTGCTGCTCCGGCACAACGAAGGCATGGTCCACGAGCGAGGCGAGCGTCCCTCCCGTCCCGCCGAGAAAACCAATCGTGGTGATTCCGAGGGTCCGCGCCCGATCCACGGCCGCGACGCAGTTGGCACTGTCGCCGGACGTGCTGTGCACGATGAGTACATCGCCGGCGCGACCAAGGGCTTCAATTTGCCGGGCGAATACCTGCTCATATCCGAAGTCATTCGCCGCTGCAGTGAGAATCGAGGCGTCGGTTGTCAGGGCAATGGCGCGAAGCGCCGGCTGCGCCCCAGGCCGATACCGCACGACATACTCTGCGGCGATATGCTGCGCATCTGCGGCGGACCCACCGTTGCCCGCAAAGAACAGCGTGCCACCGCCCACCAGACATTTGCGCATCGCACCGACAATGGGATCGAGCCCATCGGTGTGCGACGCCAGAGTATTTGCTACGACAGCAAGCGACCGGAGCCCCCTCGCGACCTGCGCGGAGTCGCTCATCCGGACCCGAATAGGCGACGCACCTTGCGCCATAGCGATGTGCGGATTCTCAAAGGATCCACCTCGTAAATGCTCACGTCATCAAGAATCGCGCGTGGATTCGTCTCGAGCAAGAGCGTCGCCTGCTCTTCGCCGCCCCGCTCGCATAACCACTCACGCGCTGTCGCCACATTGCGGTCATCGCCGTGATTGTCGGCCCCGAGGATATCCGCGAGCCCAGCGACCACCAACGCGCGAGCACGTTCGCCGCGCCGCCGGGCCAGTGTCATCGTGGTTGCGTCCACCTGGATCACGCTGCCGAGTTCCCGCCACACCCGCACGGTGTCGGCTGAGCACGACGAGTACCGCTCCGGATGGGCCAGGATCGGTACGAGGTCCAGCCGGATCACTTCGGAGAGCGCGCGGGAGACAATCTCTGCCGGCACCATCCTGGTGAACTCCACCAGCAGATATCGTGATCCCGCGATGGTCACCTTTCGTTCCTTCGCGACAGCCGGAATTGGTCGGTCGAGCATGACCTCCGCGCCACGATGCACCCGAATGTCCTTGGGAATCCATTCACTGAGCTTGGTCCAGGCGTCTTCATAGTTGGCCGGCCAGCCGAGTGCCAGGTTGGAGGCCAACAGGTGCGGTGTGCAGACGACATCCGTGATTCCCTTCGCGGCAAAGGCGCGAAGGACACGCACCGATTGTTCGACGGTGCGCGAGCCGTCATCGACGCCGGGAAGCAGGTGGCCGTGCAGGTCGATCATGCGAGAACGGTCGCCTGATGACGCAACGCGCGGGCGGCGGCACCCAGGCCTGCCGGATCCTCTGCGGCCGAACGCAGCAACGCCAGTGTAATGAGCGCATCAGCCGCAAGCAGGTCGAGGGCGGCCGCGCGCACGGTGCTATTGGCCGTTGCCGCTTCAAGCGCCGCCTGACTGGCCGCGGCCAACCGCGAGACAAGTTTCCCGTCGCCAGTCGCATCAAAGAAGCGCTGTGATCGAACTCGTAGTGCGTGAGGTGCGCCGTCGGTATGCGCGGCGAACCACGCCTTTCCCTCGTCCACCGTCATTCGCTGATCCACTCGCGAAGCAATGCCGGAAACGACTCGCGCGCGACCGCCACCACACTGTCGACCGCAAGCGACCCGCTTGCGAAGGTCGGCCGTCCACCGCCACGGCCGCCGAACTTGGCCGACACCAGCTTCACAAAAGCGTTGGCATCCTTGCCTGACGCCACGAGATCATCGGTAACTGCGACCGCGAGCGCGGTCGGCGTTGTGGCATTGTACAGCACAAGAATGGCGCCGGCTTTCCTTTCGGCGCGGAACGCATCTGCGATGGCGCCGAGTTCGCCGCGCTCCTCGACCAGCGTCGGTGTCAGGAACATCGTGATCTTGCCCACCATGATCGCTTCCGCCACCGCTTGCCCACCACCCTTGATCGCTTCAGCCAATTTCGCCTCGAGCCTCTCGCGCTCGGCAAGCAGCGCATCGAGCTTGCGTTCAAGTTGGTCCGGCTGCGCCTTGAGTGCGCCGGCCAGCGTCGCGATGCGTTGATCGAGCGAACGCACACCACCATACGCACCGCGGCCGGTCACGGCCTCGATGCGTCGCACGCCGGCAGCGACGCCACCCTGCGACACGAAACGAAAGAGCCCAACCTGTCCCGCGCTGCGCACGTGCGTGCCGCCACACAACTCGATCGAACCGCCAATCTGGACGACACGAACCACGTCACCGTACTTGTCGGCGAAGAATGCCATTGCCCCGCGTTCGAGCGCAGCGGCGAGCGGCAATTCCTCGATGGACGTTGGCGCGTTGGCAAGAACGAGTTCGTTGACAGCTGCCTCGATATCGGCGAGCTGCGCCGCGTCGATCGGGCCGTGGTGCGAAAAGTCGAAGCGCAACCGATCGGACTCGACCAGCGACCCCTGCTGGCGCACGTGCGTGCCAAGCGCTTTCCGCAGTTCCATATGCACGAGGTGCGTGGCTGAATGATTGCGCTCGATGTCGCGACGACGGGATTCGTCGACGGTGGCGACGACGCGCGGCGAGTCAGGTCGAATCTCACCAGTCAGTGTCCCGCTCACCACAGCGCGCTTTGCCTCGTCGCGCGTGACTTGCTCGACATTGAGCACCCAGCCTTCGCCGGTAACGGTACCGGTGTCAGCTACTTGACCTCCGCCACCCGCGTAGAACGGGTTCTCATCGAGCACAATTTCGGCACGCCCGGCCCCAGCGGAGCCTCTGTGAACCAGCGTCTCAACCGAAATTCGATCGTACCCGACAAACCGCTGTTCAGCCTCAGTGTGCTCGCCAAAACCAGGCATCATCGTGACGTTCCCGCCGGCAATTTTGACGATCGGCGGCGGCGCACCGACTCGCACGGCCCTGCTCCGATCCCGCTGTTCCTTCATCGCTGCCTCGAACCCGGCCATGTCGACCGCGACGTTGTGCTCGGCGGCAATCAGCTCGGTAAGATCGATCGGAAAGCCGAACGTATCGAACAGCTTGAACGCCTCATCGCCGGAAATGACCTTTGCGCCACTCGCGAAAAGCGAATCCAGGCGATTCAGGCCGGCTTCAATGGTGTTGTAGAAGTTTGCCTCTTCGCGCCGCACGATATCGGCGATCGCGCCTGCTTTGCCCTGCAAATCCGGGTACGCATCGCGCATCAGCTCAGCAACCGTCGGAATCAGTTCGACTAGCGTCGGCTCACGACGGCCGAGCAACCAGGCATGGCGAACGGCGCGGCGGAGAATTCGACGGAGCACGAAGCCGCGACCGTCGTTGCTTGGGTTAACGCCGTCGAGCATCAGGAAGCTCACCGCGCGGGCATGATCGGCCAGAACGCGGTACGAGATGCCAGTGCCCTGTGGACCACCCGAATACTTGGCGCCCACCAGCGATTCGACCTGCGCAATCAGTGGCGTGAAAAGATCGGTGTGAAAGTTGTCGTCTTTTTCCTGCATCACCGCCGCAATGCGCTCGAGCCCAGCACCGGTGTCGACGCTCGGCTTCGGCAGCGGCGTAAGCGTGCCATCGGTAGAACGATCAAACTGCATGAACACGAGGTTCCAGATTTCGAGGAAACGGCCGGCGTCGGCTTGTTCCTCGAACTTCTCTTGCGAGACCTTCGCTGGTTTGGTCCCCGGTTTCCACTCGAGGTCGACAAAGATTTCCGAGCACGGACCACATGGTCCGGTGTCGCCCATCTGCCAGAAATTGTCCTTGTCGCCGAGCCCGTAGATCCGGTCGTCGGGAAGGCCGGAGAGTTCGCGCCAGAGTTCGCGCGCTTCGGTGTCCGTGTGATGCACTGTCACGCGCAAGCGATCCGCGGGAAGCCCGAGGTATTCCGGCGACGTCACGAATTCCCACGCGTAGCGAATCGCGTCGCGCTTGAAGTAGTCGCCAAAGGAGAAATTGCCGAGCATCTCGAAAAAGGTATGGTGGCGGCGGGTGAGGCCGACCTGTTCGAGGTCATTGTGCTTACCGCCCGCCCGAACGCACTTCTGGCATGTGGTGGCACGGCTGTACGCCCGCGGGTCCTGGCCGAGGAAGGTCCGCTTGAACTGCACCATGCCAGCATTGGTGAAGAGGAGGGTCGGGTCGTCCTTCGGCTCAAGTGGCGAGGAGGGCACCAACTGGTGCCCCTGGGAGACGAAATATTCGAGGAATTTTTTGCGGATTACGGAGGCGTGCATCGGAGTAATCTAAGGACCAGAGGCCCCGGTTCTACCCCTTCAGCGCCTCCTCGACCAGAGTCCGCGCGTCGCTGCCCCGGTACCCGCGGCGCCCGAGGTAGGCAACGAGACGCCGACGCCGGGCCTCCACCGGGAGTGATGCGAGCTGGCGCATCCGTTTTGCAATCAATTCCCGGGGACGTTGCAGCGGATCGTCGATCCCTTCATTGAGCTCCGCCAGTGCCCGCTCATAGATCTCGCGACTGATCCCCAAGAAGGAGAGATCATGACGCAATCGAACCGGACCGCGCCCCCGCTCACTCTTGGCCCGGACGTAGGCTCGAGCGAATGCGGCATCATCGAGCAGCCCCAAGCCCCTCAGCCGTTCGATCGCCGGTGCGATGGCCACACGGAGGTGTCCCTTCCGCTCGAGCTTCATGGCGAGCTCACGCTCGCCATGCGCACGACGTTCCAATGCTCGCAGTGCGGCGCGAAAGGCACCCTCTTCATCGGCCGCGCGGTCGAGACGCTCGACGACCTCACCTCGCAGTGACGCACCGACCACGATGCGGAGCGCCGCGATCACGTCGGCCGGCACCGTCCATGCCGGTCGCCCATTCACCACGACCCGCGTGCTGCCAGGACGGCGCGGGTCGGGGACCAATCCTTCGACAATCACTCGGCTTCGTCTTCTTCCGGCGGTGCGCCAAGACCTGCCGCTGCAAGCACACCGAGCGACTCACGCACCTTCGCCTCGACCTCGGCGAGCAATGCCGCGTTGTCCTTGAGGAAGAGCTTGGCGTTCTCACGTCCCTGCCCGATGCGCTGATCGCCGTACGAGTACCAGGCGCCCGACTTCTGGATGATTCCCGCTTCGCTGGCGATGTCCACCACCAGGCCGGTGTGCGAGATCCCCTCATCGAACATCACATCGAACTCCGCCTGCTTGAATGGCGGCGCCACCTTGTTCTTCACCACCTTCACGCGCACGTGCGAACCGATGACTGCTTCGCGCTCCTTGACCGGACCAATGCGCCGGATGTCGAGTCGCAGGGATGCGTAGAACTTGAGTGCCTTGCCACCGGTCGTGGTTTCCGGATTGCCGAACATCACGCCAATCTTCTCACGCAGCTGGTTGATGAACACCACCGCGCAATTGGTGCGATTGATCGCGCCGGCGAGCTTGCGCAGCGCCTGGCTCATGAGGCGTGCCTGCAGGCCCATGTGCGAGTC
>JANYCP010000317.1 GCA_025360265.1 Gemmatimonadota bacterium | reverse complement strand
GGTCGGTGCAGTCGAGCATCACGAAGTTGATGCGCGCGCCGCGGTGTTCGATCGCTTTGTCCGGGTGCTGATCCAGGCCAACGTCCTGCGCGGCGAGGTGTATCCGCTGTCGGTGGCCGCCGAGCGAACGCAGCAGGCGATTTCGGTAGTGGACGTGGCACGACGGATTGGTGCGACCGCCGTGGCGCACGGATCAACCGGTGCCGGCAACGACCAGATTCGTTTCGACATCGCATTCCGTGTCCTGGCAGCCGATCTCGAAATCGTGACGCCGATTCGTGAAGAGTCATTGTCACGCGACCAGTCGATTGCATATCTCGAGGCACGCGGCTTTCCGGTGCCACCGAAGTCGGGGGCGTTCTCCATCAATCGTGGTCTCTGGGGAACAACCTGGGGCGGCGGTTGGACGCACGACACCTGGGCACCGCCTCCGCCGGAGCTGCTCGATCCAGCGCAGCGTGTGCCGTCGCCGTCGGATATCGTGATTGGCTGGGAACATGGACTTCCGATTTCGCTGGACGGTGTGGCGCTTTCGGGGGCCGCGATGGTCGATGCATTGTCTGAACACGCTGTTGCATTCGGCATTGGCCATGGCATTCACGTCGGCGAAACCGCGCTCGGCATCAAGGGACGCATCGGCTTTGAGGCGGGTGGCGCGCTCATCCTGATCGCAGCCCATCGCGAACTCGAAAAGCTGGTGCTTACCAAGTGGCAGACGTTCTGGAAAGACCAACTCGGTCGCTTCTACGGTGATCGATTGCACGAAGGCCACTACTTCGATCCATCGCTGCGCGACATCGAGGCCATGGTGACGTCGTCACAACAGCGAGTGACCGGCGAGACCCGCGTGCATCTCGGTCCGGGTCGATTCGCGGTCACCGGCGCACGTTCGCCATTCTCGATGATGGATCGTGACGTCGCAACGTATGGCGAAGAGAATCGTCTCTGGACCGGCGACGAGGCGAAGGCGTTCGCGCGGGTCGGCGCGATTCCTGAGTTGCTCGCAACGCGTGCTGCTGAGCGCGCGGGGAAGCAGGGCTGATGGTGGTCACCACACGCGTTCGACTTGATCGGATTGCCTCGTCAACCAGGAACGCCGCGCTTTCCACCGAAGTAATTCTCGGTGACGACATCGTGGCGGAGGAAGGGTATGTCCTGGCGGTGCGATTGCTGACCGACAAGAACACCTATAACGAAGTCGAAGATCTGAGCGGACGGATGGTGGCACTGCGCGCTGGCGACGTGCTGGCCGGGACGCTGGGCGTGCGGCGTGCGCTGCGTGGCTACGCTGGCGAAGTGCCGAAGACAATCGCCGTCGGCGACTTGATCAACGTGTTGAATCTTGGCGGCATTCTGGGCAAGTGCACCTCGCAGAACCCCGACATCGGCCCACCGTTCGACGCCGAAGTGCTCGGCGCCGTGCTGACGTTTCCCGAACTCGGTGATCGGGTCGGTCGTCCGGCGCATATTCGTGATCGTGCCGTGCCGCCAGCGGATGTCCTGCAGTGTGACATTCCGGTGATCTACGTGGCGGGTACCTGCATGAATGCCGGGAAGACGGTGGCGGCAACCGAATTAGTGCGTGGTCTTGCTCGCGCCGGCTTTCGCGTTGGCGCCGTCAAGCTTACCGGCGTCTCGCTGATGCGTGATGCACTCTCGATGCAGGACGCTGGCGCCGTCTCAGCGCTGACATTCAACGACGCCGGTGCCGCGAGCACTCACGCGGGCATGACGGTGCCAGTGGCGCGTGGCCTGTTCAACCGGATGGTTGATCCGCGCGGCGCGCGCCCCGATGTCATTGTCGCAGAGCTTGGCGACGGCATTCTCGGCGAGTACGGCGTACAGGACATCCTCCGCGCCAGCGACCTGATGTCGCTCGGTGCGGCGTACGTGATGGCGGCGCCCGATCCGGTTGCCTGCTGGGGAGCGCAGCAACTGATGCGCGACACGTTCCGCTTGCCGATCACGGCGATCACGGGACCTGCCACCGACAACGAAGTCGGCCGCACCTACATCACCAAGGAGCTCGGCCTGCCAGCGCACAATGCCCGCCGTGATGCGACGGGCCTGGTGGACGGCGTCCTCGCCGCGATCGCGGCATGGCGCACAGCACGCGGTGTTGCCGCATGAAGGTCGCCGTGGTTGGCGCCGCAGGATACGTGGGTGGCGAGATGCTGCGCCTGGTGCTGCAGCATCCGGACGTGCACGAGATCGTGGCGACCTCCCGGTCGCAGGCGGGCAAGTCGATTGCGGAAAGTCATCCCGCAATGGCGTTGCTTACCGATGCGCGTTTCTCGGCGGATTCGCCGGCCGAAGCGGCGCGTGGCAAGGACGTCGTGTTTCTGGCGCTCGAGCACGGTGAGTCGTCGAAGATCATGGGTTCGTTGATCGACAGCGGCCCCGGGATGATCGTTGATCTCGCCGCCGATTTCCGGATACACGATGGGCGACTGCATGAGAAGTTCTATGGCGCCCATCCGGCACCTTCGCTGGTGCATCGGTTTCAATACGGTCTGGCCGACGTGCGCGGCGCGGAACTGCGCGGCGCCGTGGGGATTGCGGCGCCAGGATGTTTCGCGACTGCTGCGCAGCTCTCGCTCTACGGTGTCGCCGATCTGCCCCTTGCCGCGGCACCGGCGATTTTCGCCGTCACCGGTTCCAGCGGTGCAGGCCAGAGTCCGAAGCCCACGACGCATCACCCCACCCGTGCGCACAACATGTTTGCCTACTCCGCGATGGGCCATCGGCATGAGGGGGAAATCCTCGAGCAATGGAGTGGCTGGCGAAACGACGCCGCAGCGCATGCGCGACTGATGTGCCATTCAGGCCCGTTTGTGCGCGGCATTCACGCCACGATGTACCTGCAATTCGCCGAGCCGGTGCGCGATGTCAATGCGCACATCGCCAAACGATTTGCGGGGAGACCGTTCGTGCGCGTGCTCGATGCCCCGCCGCAGTTGACGCAGGTTGTCGGATCGAACTTCGCGCTGCTGCACGCTGCAACGTCGGATGATGGCCGCGAGGCGCAGGTGATGTGCGTTATCGACAACCTGGTCAAGGGCGCTGGCGGCCAGGCGTTGCAGGCAATGAACTTGGCGCTCGGGCTCGATGAGCGCGCCGGATTGACCGCACCGGGAGTCTTTCCATGTTAACCGAAGTTGCAGACGACGCGCTGTTGCCGGTGTATCCACCATTCCCGTTGCGGGCGGCGTCGGGTCACGGTTCCTGGCTGGTGGACGAAGAGGGCAACGAATGGCTTGATGCCTATGGTGGCCACGCCGTCGCCAGTTGTGGTCATTCACATCCCGACGTCGTGGCGGCGATTGCCGACCAGGCCGCGAAACTGATCTTCTATTCGGTGGCGGTTCCCCATCATGGCCGCGAAGATCTGGCGCGGGCACTGGTGCGCCTCTCGCCAGCGCCGCTCGGCAAGGTCTTCTTCTGCAACTCCGGTGCGGAAGCCAACGAAAACCAGCTCAACCTGGCTCGGCGAAAGACCGGACGCACTCAAGTCGTCACCATGCTTGGCGGCTGGCACGGCCGCACCGTGGGAACGCTCGCCTGCACCGATGGCGCGCGCTACGAAGCGATGGCACGCCGCGCCGGCGTGCCGCTGTCGCGCAAGGTGCCGTTCAACGACCTCGCGGCGCTCGAAGCGGCGATGGACGAAACCGTTGCGGCGATCCTGCTCGAACCAGTGCAGGGATTCAGTGGAGCGCGGACGGTGACCGACGAGTTTCTTGGCGCGGCACGATCGCTTTGCGACAAGTACGGCGCCAAGCTGCTCTTCGACGAAGTGCAATGTGGCGTTGGTCGCACTGGTTCCTACACCGCAGCCGAACACTTCGGTGTGGTTCCCGATGCGATCGCGATGGCGAAGGGTCTCGCGGCTGGCTTGCCAATTGGCGCAGTGCTCGCCGTCCCGTCGCTCGTCGATGACATCGCCATCGGCGATCTCGGCTCGACGTTTGGTGGTGGCCCCGTCGTGTGTGCGGCGGCGTTGGCCAACATCGACGTCATCGAGCGAGAAGGACTGCTCGCCAACGTGCGGGACGTCAGCGCCCGCATCGTGGCGGAGGCAAGCAAGTTGCCCGGTGTGGTGCAGGTGCACGGACGCGGCTTCCTGCTCGGACTCGAACTTGATCGCCCTGCTGCCGAGGTGCAGCAGGCACTTTTCAGTCACCGAGTGCTCACCGGTACCTCCACCGATCCACGCACGCTGCGGCTGCTGCCGCCGCTCTCATTCGCGAATGACGAAGCAACGCTGCTATTGACCGCGTTGCGTCAGGTCCTTTCGTGACCAAGCGCGATTTTCTCGCGATGGAAGAGTGGTCGCCGGAACAGATTGACGGTCTGCTTGCGCTCGCGCGTCGATGCAAGCGCGGCGAGATCTCGGGTGGCATGGCGAAAAAGGTGCTGGCAATGGTCTTCATGGACCCGTCACTGCGGACTCGCGCATCGATGGAGACAGCGATGTTCCTCCACGGTGGCCATGCCCTGTGCCTCGAGCCGGGGAAGGGAAGCTGGACATTGGAGACGGATGTTGATGCCGTGATGGATGGCACCTCGGTGGAACACATCATCGAGGCAGCTCGCGTGCTCAGCCGTTATGCGGATGCACTTGCGGTGCGGGTGTTTCCCAAGGGCACCGATTGGGCGGTGGAGCGTCACGATGAGACCATCCGCAACTTCGCCAGGTACAGCGACAAGCCGGTGATCAATCTGGAGTCGTCGCGCCGGCATCCGTGCCAGGGATTGGCCGATGCGCTCACCCTCGAGGAACACCTTGGTGAGACGCACGGAAAGCGCTTCGTGCTCATGTGGGCGTGGCATCCGAAAGCGTTGCCAACGGCCGTGCCCGCGAGCGCGGCAATTGCCGCCGCACATCTCGGCATGAATGTCACCATCGCGCGTCCAGCCGGATACGATCTCGATCCCGATGACTACACCGCCATTGGCGATCTCGCCTCGCGTCGTGGTGGCTCGCTGCAGATCACCGATGACGTTGACGGCGCGGTCGACGGTGCGCACGCGATCTATCCCAAGTCGTGGGGGTCGCTGGCGCATTTCGGAAAACCCGACGCCGAGCGAGCCGGAAGAGATGGCAAGCGAGACTGGCGACTGACGATGGACCGGATGCGGCGCACCGCCGGTGGGAAAGGAATTGCGATGCACTGCCTGCCGGTGCGTCGGAACGTGGAGATGGACGGGGCCGTGCTCGACAGTCCGCAGAGCGCGGTGATTGACGAAGCGGAAAACCGGCTGCACGTGCAGCGCGCAGTGCTGTTGGAATTAATTGGGAGTCATTAGTCGTTGGTCATGAGTCGTTGTAATGACTCACGACTCACGACCAACGACCATTTGAGGACTCTACCGCATGAGCATTGACTCCACCAAGGGAATCTCCGGTCTCAAGGGCGCGCTGCGTTACGTGCGCGCCTACCGGGATCATGTCTTCGTCGTGAAGCTCGGTGGCGAAGTGCTTGCCGACCGCCACCAGCTCGATCTTGTCGCAGAGCAGCTCGCGTTGCTCGCATCACTCTCGATCCGCCTTGTCGTAGTGCACGGCGGTGGACCGCAGGCATCGGCGCTGTCGCGGCGTCTGGGGCTTGAGCCGACGATGATCGCCGGTCGGCGAGTAACCGACGACGCGGCGCTCGAAGTCGTGACCATGGTATATCGCGGCCAGCTCAATACCGAACTGGTGTCGGCGCTGCACCGCGCCGGCGTGCAGGCCACCGGGCTGTCTGGCGTGGACGCGGAGTTGTTGACCGCCCGCCGCCGCCCGCCGGTTGCGGTGACCGATGATTCCGGCGTGGAGCAGATGGTGGATTATGGCCACGTTGGTGATATCGAAGCGGTAGATCCACGTGTGCTTCGCACGCTGATGGAAGCGCGTTTCGTGCCGGTGGTTTCGTCACTCGCCGGTGATCGCGAAGGCAACGTATACAATGTAAACGCCGACACGGTTGCAGAATCGATTGCAATTTCCTTGCAAGCGCAGAAGCTGATGTTCCTCACCGGTGCGCCGGGAGTGCTCCGTGATCGCAACGATCCGTCCACGCTGGTGACCTTTGCTGATCCTGATGATCTCGCCGAGCTGATGGCAAGCGGCGCGCTGGCCGGCGGCATGCGACCGAAGGTGGAAGCGTGCATACGCGCGGCGAACGGGGGCGTGGAGCGCACCCACATTCTCGACGGCCGGGTGCCTGATGCACTCCTGCTCGAGGTGTTTACCGGTTCCGGTTGCGGAACCATGATCGTTGGACGAAAGGAGAAGGCGACCTATCTCGGCGTCGACCTGGCCGGCTGAGATCGAGTTTCTCCGCGCGCTGGTCGCCGTGCCTTCCATCAGTGGATCGGAGGCGCCGGCCGCGGAACTCGTGGAGTCGCAGGCCGCCCGCCTGGGACTGGACGTCGTACGCGACGAAACCAGCGTACGCGTGAGCATTGGAACGGAATCGTCGGGAGCGACCTTGGCGTTGGCGTCCCACCTTGATGTAGTTCCACCGGGCGACGGTTGGACCCGCGACCCGTTCACTCCGGTGATCGAGGGCGGCCTCCTCTTCGGCCGCGGGTCGGGTGATGCGAAAGCCTCGGTTGCCGCAATGCTGTACGCGATCGCCGACGTCGCGAAGCGCGGCGGACCGAGGAAGGGACGACTGCTTGCGATCTACACGTACGGCGAAGAGACCCGGTTTGCCACGATGCCCGAGGCAGTGAAGCGCGCCGGGCGGCTGGATGCGGCGCTGGTTGGTGAGCCGACGAACCTGCAATTCTCGATTGCACAGCGAGGATTGATGATGGTGGATCTTGTCGCCCACGGCACGCAACGACACGCAGGATACAGTGGCGACGGCGCACCGAATGCGATCAGTGAACTCGCCAAGGATCTTGCCCGGCTCGATGAGGTTGTGTCAGAGCGGAATCACCCGGTGCTGGGGCGGACGATCGTGACACCTACCATGCTCGAAGGGGGCATCTCGCGAAACGTCACACCACCAACGGCGAAAGCAATTCTCGACGTGCGGTCGACGCCGGCATGGACGCACGACGAGCTCGAGGTGGCGCTCCGCGAACGGTTGTCGAGCGATGTGGTGGTGACGTCAAAGCGATTGGTGCCGTGCGAAACGCCGGTGAATTCACGCCTGTTGGCGGTAGCCCGAGACGTGTCGCCGGGGGCGACAAGCTACGGATCGCCGACTTGTTCGGACTGGTGCTTCCTGCGCCACCTCGACGCCATGAAAGTCGGTCCGGGAACATCGCGGCGGTCGCACACCCCTGACGAAGCAGTCGATCTGGCCGAAGTGACAGCAGCACGTGCCTTCTATGCCAACGTCGCGGAGCGCTACCTCTCATGACGAAGAAACATGATACGCTCTGGTCGCCCGGCACCAAGCCGGATCCCCGGATGATGGCGTACACCGTGGGTGATGATCGAGATGTAGACGCCCGGTTGCTGCGCTGGGATGTGATCGGCTCGCTGGGACATGTCGAGGCGCTGGCGAGGGGTCGAGTCATCACCCCGCGGGAGCGGGGTCGGCTGCGGCGTGCGCTGCTGGCGGCATTGCAGGCGGTGGACGCTGGGAAACTCACCATCGGGGCCGAGCACGAGGACGTCCACAGCGCGGTGGAGTTCTGGTTGACGCGGCATTTCGGCGACGCCGGTGAGCGCGTCCATGCGGGCAGGTCGCGCAACGATCAGGTCGTGACCGACATTCGTCTTTCGCTCAAGCATGATGTGCTCGCCTTGCATGGAATGATGACGGATCTGGCCAGCACGCTGCTGGAGTTCGCTCGCGAACACAAACGCACGGTGTGGCCCGGCTACACGCATCAGCGTGTCGCGATGCCGTCTTCGGGTGGGATGTGGGCAGCAGCGTATGCCGAAGGGGTGCTCGACGCGGCCGATGCAGTACTCGGGTTCTGGCCGCGCCTCGATCGCTCACCCCTTGGCAGCGCGGCGGGCTACGGTGTTCCGCTCCCGCTGGCGCGCGAGGCGGCAGCCAAGGCGCTCGGCTTTTCCGGTATCGACCAGGTCGTGACCACGACGCAGAACGGTCGCGGTCAGGTCGAGGCGCAGGTGTTGTTCTGGTGCGCGGGTGCCGCGCACGAATGTGCGAAGTTGTCGACCGACGTGATTCTCTTCAGCTCTGACGAATTCGGCTGGCTGATGTTGCCACCGGAATGGTCCACCGGGTCGAGCATCATGCCGCAGAAGCGAAATCCGGACTTGTTCGAATTGACGCGCGCAAGGGCTGCGGCACTCGAAGGAGACCTGACGACGGTGATGGCGATCAAGGGGAAGCTCGCCGGCGGATATCATCGCGACTTTCAGTTGCTCAAGGCGCCACTCTGGCGTGGCGTTGATCGTACTCGCGAAATGCTGTCAATGCTCAACGCCGTGTTGCCACATCTCGGCGTCGATGCCGCCCGAGGATTCGCCGCGCTCCGCAATGAGATTTTTGCGACCGATGAAGCAATGCGACGGGTACGCGCCGGAACACCATTCCGTCTCGCATATCGGGACGTCGCGGCAGCAATCAAGCGCGGCGATCCGATGCCGGTGGCGAGTGCCGCGACACTCGCGGCAGCGCGCACCAGCACCGGGGCCATGGGCAATTTGCCGCTCGGTGCGATTGCGCAGCGGTTGCGTCGGGCTAGCCGCTGGCGGGTTTCGGAGCAACAGAAATTCGATCGCTCCCTTGCCCGGTTGACTGCGGCGAGACAGCGATGAGTCACGAACGTCGCCGTCGTCATCTCAAGATTCTGGAGCTGGTCGCCACTCGTCCGCTGCGCACACAAGAGGAATTGGCGGAAGCGTTGGGTCAGGAGGGATGGGAGGTCACGCAAAGCTCGGTAAGTCGCGACATCGCTGCCCTCGGCCTCATCAAGAGTGACGGGATCTACCTGCGTCCGGCATCGGCGCACATTCGGGAGATCGGTGATCCGAATCAGCGCCGCATTGCGGAGTCGCTGTTGTCGGTGGAAACTGCTGGCGACGCGTTGCTGGTGCTGCATACTCCGCCCGGAGAGGCGCAACGGGTGGGCAGTGCACTTGATCTGCTCGCGTGGCCCGAGGTGGTCGGAACGATCGGCGGTGATGACACGATTTTTGTGGCGACGCGAAATGCGTCGGCGCAGACACGGATTGTGAAGCATTTGCGGGGATTGATGGACGGAGCGGCCTAGCGGAGAGCGTGGGGCTTGGGACCTGGGACTACGAGCCCAGGACGAGATCTGCGAGAGTGCCTGGTGTGTCGAAGACATAGTCGGGCGCAACTTGCTCCAGGTGGGCGCGATCGAATGGGC
>JANYCP010000373.1 GCA_025360265.1 Gemmatimonadota bacterium | reverse complement strand
CCTGCTTCGCCAGCTCGTTGCCGATGGTCTTGGCGTGCTGGTCATCACCCATCATCTCAATATCGCGGCGCGTTACGCCAACCGGATTGTGCTGCTCAGCGGTGGTCGAGCAGTGGCAGACGGTAGTCCGGACGCCGTGCTGCACCCCGAGCTCGTATCGCAGGTTTTCAATTGGCCAGTCGCGGTGCATTACCCGGTCGACGGCGCACCACAAATCATCCCCCTGAAGCGGAACAACTCATGAACAAGAGCCGTGTCCTCGCGATTGCCTCTGGTATGCTCCTCCTGGCGGGACGGGCGAGCGCTCAGAACCCGGCCGACACTGCACGCCTCGGCGATCTCGTTGTGACGGCAACACGTC
Source organism: Gemmatimonadota bacterium (assembly GCA_025360265.1). GTDB lineage: Bacteria > Gemmatimonadota > Gemmatimonadetes > Gemmatimonadales > GWC2-71-9 > Palsa-1233. The sequence goes on along the minus strand of JANYCP010000373.1, from coordinate 3,100 downwards.
AATCGACGCACGAGAGCGCCATTCCTGCGGCTGTCACGGTCATCCATGGTGATGATCTGCGGGCGCGCGGCGTGCAGCTGGTGCTCGATGCGTTGCGCGAGGTTCCCGGACTCTCGGTCGTACAGTCGGGATCGTATGGTGGCCAGACCTCGGTGTTTCTGCGCGGTGGAGAGAGCAATTACGTCAAGGTGCTTCTCGATGGCGTGCCGCTGAATCGCCCGGGCGGGAGTATCAATCTCGCCAACCTGACCACGGTCGATCTCGATCGGATCGAGATTGTTCGTGGGCCGACGAGCGTGCTCTATGGAGCGGACGCCATGACCGGCGTCATTCAGCTCTTCACGCGCGGCGCCAGCGGCCACGGCAGCGCGCAGCTGTCGGGGCGGGGTGGAACGTTTGGCGGGACCGAGTTTTCGGGCCACGCCGATGTCGTGGGAAACACCGGACTTCTCGTCAGCGCGACTGGATCGCGGGCTGCATCGAACGGCATCTACGCATTCAATGGCGAATACCGCAATACGATGGGCTCGCTGCAGGTGGCACTCGATCGCGGCGCGACCGGTCGCGGTGCGCTCACCCTTCGATACGGCGACGGGTTGGCTCACTTCCCGACCAACGGCAGCGGGCAGGTCGTTGATCACAACCAGTTCACCACCGAGAAGAGCTTGGCGGCCGGCCTCGATGCGTGGTGGCCAGTGGCCGGTGATGGCGCACTGCACGTGATGGGATTCGCCTCACGGCTCAACGAGGGATTCGACAATCAGTCGGATACGCCGGCCGACACCAATGGCTTTGCGTTCATCGAACATCGTAACATCGTGACCTGGCGCCGTGGCGCAGATCTTCGGCTCGATCGACACAACAATTCCGGCACCGTGTCGATTGGCGTTGGGCTCGAACACGAAACCGACGACGAGCACGACGCTGCTCAATCCAACTTCGGTTTTGGTATCTCGCACGATACCTCGGGGCTGGTCGCTGATCGGACGACGAAGAATGCGTTCCTGCAGATCCTGTCTGCGCCGGGCGCGAAAGTGTCGACGCAGTTCGGTGTTCGGATCGACAACAACTCGGCGTTCGGCACGTTCAAGACCTGGCGAGTCGGTGCGAGTTGGCACCTGAACGCGGCGTCGCGGCTCTGGGTTGCGGCTGGCACGGCGTTCAAGGCGCCAACATTCACCCAGCAGTTTGCCAAGAGCGCCTATGAAGTTGGCAATGAGGCGCTGTTGCCAGAGCGGAGCAGCAGCAAGGAAGTGGGATTCGAGTCCCGCACGGAAGATCACCGCGTCACCTTCGGCGCCACCGCATTCTGGCAGGACTTTCACGACCTGATTCAGTATGTTGCCGCCGCGCCTGGTCAACCGACGTATTTAAACCTTGGCGGCGCAGCCAGCCGAGGCGTTGAGTTGACCATCTCCGCAGCAGCGTCGAGTGCCCTGACCGTGGCAGCCCATTGGACCTGGCTGCACACCGAGGTCACTGATACCGGGTCGGCGTCGTCGCTGGTGTTCACCCAGGGGGCCACCCTGATCCGGCGGCCACCGACGAGTGGCGGGGCGACGCTGGCGTACCGGAGCGGCGGCGTGACCGTTGCCGTCACAGCAAACAGGGTCGGTGAGCGGGATGACGTCGATTTCTCCGGCTACCCGGGCGCCCGGGTTATTTTACCGGGGTACACCACGATGGATCTGGCCCTCGACGCTCCGTTGCATCGGGGAGCGGGCCGGTCCCCGGGCGTCAACCTGACGCTGCGCGGCGAGAACCTTTTCGACGCCGCCTACCAGCAGTCGGTTGGCTATCCGGGCCGCGGCCGGACCCTCTTTGCCGGGGGAAGCCTGCGGTTCTGATCTGATCGGAGGAACGTGATGCGACTGGGTCGCTGGTACCTCTTGGCGGTAGGCATCGCCGCGGCGGCATGCGCGTCGACCATCGGCCCGGTCGTGCCATCGATCCAGGTGGTCGTCGTTCTTGATAGTCTTGACGATACCCTTCGCATCATTCCGGTCGACAGCCCGTCGATCGTGCACAAGGTCGTTATGTCGTACCCGACTGCAGTGTTCGGCAAACACGCTCTGGCCCTCAATGGTTCAATTGCCGCGATCAGTCACGGTGGTGCCGTGCGCACCGCGAGTGTGGTATCCGGGAGCGGAACCTGCGACACGATTGTCGCCTCGAGTGGGGCGATTACATCGCTGACCTTCCACAACGGGTACGTGTATGCGGCGGTTCCGCAGTCCAACTCTAACAGCGCACCAAGGTTCGCTTACCCCTCGTGTGACCCTGGTGGTGCGCTGATTCGTGGTGGGCCGCGAGCCTTCGTCAGCGATGCGAGGGGAGTGCTGTTTGCGGTAACGGGAAGCAATGCGGGGATTCCGACGAGTTGGCTGTCGACGACCGGCGGGCAGACGAGCGACGGCAGCCCGCTCTTGCCACAGGACTCAATAGCACTCTCTTCGCCGGGGCATGCGCAAGGCGCGGTGCTTGCGGCTGACGGGTTCGTTTATGTCATCAACGCCGGGAATGGCGTAGTTGCGAATGCCCGACTCTCCCAGGTGGATCCGGTTCAGCGCGTCGAACAGAGTGTCTACAATGGGTTTGGTACCGCACCCCAGTACATCGCGACTGATGGCGAACGGGTCTTCGTTGCCAGTGAAAAAGAAGGACTCATGGTATACAATACCCGGACCAAGCAAGTGGAGCGCGATTACAACTCAGCGATCCCGCTGCTGGGTTCACCGCGCGGCATCGCTGCAGATGACCTTGGCCGGGTATACGCGCTGGTCGCCGGATCGTGCGGAATCGTTCCCGGACAGAAGGGAGCTATTCGCATTTTCGGCGCGGATCTCGCGGGTAAACCAGGCGTAACAGTCGGCACTTGCCCCGTCGCAATCGGCATTACCGACATTCCCAGCACGCTCTACAACTTCAAAGACTGATCGCGTGGCGGGCGCACCGCTCCTCACGCCGGCTATTGTCCTCGGATCGCTGCGCTACAGCGAGACGTCTCGCATTGCGCGTCTCGCGACACGCGAGTACGGCGTGGTCAGTGCGATCGCCAAGGGAGCCCTCAGGCCAAAGAGTCGCTTCGGTGCATCACTCC
>JANYCP010000326.1 GCA_025360265.1 Gemmatimonadota bacterium | reverse complement strand
TACTGGGGCAAGTATGTCGCGCATGACAACAACCGCGACGGCATGGGGCAGTTCCTCGACCTGACCAAGAACCTCACGAAGACATTCCTCGAGTGGACGCCGCAGGTGCTGCACGACCTGCACGAGTCGGTGACCTACCTCTACGTATCGACGGGCACCGGTCCGTACAACGAGTCGCTCGATCCGATCACCGTCGGCGAATGGTGGTCGCTCGCCACCAATGAAATGACCGAGATGGCAAAGCGAAACGTGCCGGGTGTCTGGACCTACAACTATTACGACGGCTGGGTGCCGAACTACATGTTCTTCATCGCCCATGCGCACAACGCGACTGGGCGATTCTACGAAGTGCAGAGCTATGGACCGGACACGTCCGTAGTGCGTCCTGGGGCCACGACGACATCCCGTGAGTGGTATCGCCCGAATCCGCCGCTGGCTTCGATCAAGTGGAGCCCGCGCGCCAACACCAACATCCAGGAATCGGCGCTGCTGATCACTCTCGACAAGGTGGCGCGCGAGCATTCCCTCTGGCTCGAGGATTACTGGGTCAAGAACAAGAATTCCGTGCAGAAGGGGCGGAATGGCCCGGTGTACGGCTGGGTGATTCCGGCTGGGCAGCACGCCCGCGCCAATGCCGCAGAAGCGGTGAATGACCTGCGCACCCAGGGACTGGAATTCCAGCGTGCCACATCGGCCTTCACGGTCGGCAAGGTCTCCGTGCAGGCGGGCGATTATATCGTGCGCGGCGACCAGCCGTATCGCACGTTGGCCGACATGTATTTCTCGCTGCAGAACTTCCCACCAGACAATCCGTCGCCGTATGACGATACTGGCTGGACTTTCCCGCTGATGCGCAACGTCACGGTGACGGCGATCACCGACTCTTCGCTGCTCAAGCAGCCGATGGTGGCGGTAACGGCGAACGTGACGGCTGCAGGCGGAATTGCCGGCACTGGTTCCGTGGTGGTGGTGGAGAACAATCAGGACAACGCACTGGTGACCTTCCGCTTCAAGTTCCCCGCAGTCAAGATGGCGGCAGCGGAAGCGGACTTTGACGCAGCAGGTCATCACTTTGGTGCCGGTGCACTGGTAATTGCCAACGCGAACATTGCGCAACTTGATGGCACGCTGAAGACGCTTGGGCTCGCTGGCTTCGCGATGAGTGCGGCACCGAGCGTGAAGACCCACGATCTCGACGTGCCGCGAATTGGCTATGTGCACAGCTGGGGCAACACGCAAGATGAAGGTTGGGTGCGTGCCGCGTTCGATCACTATGGCGTGCCATATGATTACTTCGGCGAGCCAAAGTTGAAGGAAGGCAATCTTCGCTCGAAGTATGACGTCATCGTCTATCCGTCAGGCGGAGCGGGCGTCGGCGGTGGTGGCGGTCGTGGCGGCGTTGGTGGTGGCGGCGGCGGAGGCGCAGGTGGTGCCGCCGCGCCGACCGGTCCGGTGCCCTACAAGAAGACGGCGGAGTTCCCGTCGCTCGGCACGCCAGATTCCACCGACGACATGCGCGCAACCGCAGGTCCGGAAGGAATGAAGGCATTGTACGAGTTCGTGCAGGCCGGTGGCACGCTGATTACTGAAGGGACCACGACACCGATCTTCCCCAATCTTTCGTTGACGCCAGGTGTGCGGATGGAATCACCGGCTGGTGTGTTTGCGCGCGGAACGATTTTACGAGGAATGATCTCCGACAAGACGAGTCCACTGGTGTATGGCTACCAGTACAACGAAGTTCCGGTCTACTTCAGTTCCGGCTCAGTACTGACAACCGCAGCTGGTGATCCCAATGCTGCGGATGCAGCTGGCGGACGAGGCGGTCGCGGCAATCCGTTGAGTGCGAACACTACGCCAATGGCAAACCGGCTCACGCTTTCGGGCTGGGACCCGGCACACACCGGCACGGTGTACGGCGCCCTTCCGGTCGACACGACAGCCAATGCGGGCGGTCGCGGTGGTCGTGGTGCCGGCGGTGGTGCGCCAGGTGGTCGCGGTGCCGCAGCGCCGGGTGCAGCGGGCGCTCCAGGTGGTCGCGGAGCTGGAGCTAACGGCGCTGCCCCAGCACCGGGGCTTGCAGGAGTCACGGCAGATCCGAACTCGAAGGCCCGAGTCGTGATGCAGTTTCCCGACAAGGCGGCGGACATGCTGCTTTCGGGGACACTCGCTGGCGGAGAAGGCTTGCAGGGGAAGGCGCAACTTGTTGATGAGACAGTCGGCAAGGGTCACATCGTGATGTTTGCTTTCCGCCCGTATTGGCGCTGGCAGACGCAGGGAACGTTCGCGATCGGCTTCAACGCGATCATGAACTGGAATCATCTCGACGCGAAGTAGCGGGGCCAGAGAAAGAAAGAAAAGAGAAAAAGAGAAAAAGAGAGAAGTGTTCTTTTCCTCTCTTTTTCTCTTTTTCTCTTTCTCTCTTTTTTTCTATTCGCCGCCGCGGCCCCGCGACCCAGTGTCTGGCGGATTCATCAACATCCACACCCGCACCGGTTTGCCGACGTCACCCGGTCTGCGGTCGTTGCAGGTACCCTCGAAGCTCTTGCCGTCGCGTCGAGTCAGGCGGCAGTACATATCGGTGTTCACCGACATCGGCCAGTCAAAGGTGAGAATATCGTCCTTCACCTTGGCATCCGACATGTC